>JANYFP010000582.1 GCA_025362555.1 Verrucomicrobiota bacterium | reverse complement strand
CTCACCTGCGTCAGACGATCATGGATTATATCGCGGCCAACAACCGCCAGCCCCAGCCATTTACCTGGACCGCGCCTGCCGACCTCATTCTCGGTAAGGTCGCCCATTTATGTGGCGAACTTGTCTGACAGGACACTAGCAGGCGCGGCGTAAGCGCCGGCCCGAAATGCAATCATCGTCCTCCGACGCATTCCCCGTCGCCTATTTCGTGGGCAACTCTGGTCCGATCTGAATTCAAAAATCACGCTTTAAAAATTCCGCCCCTCACAGCTCCGTATACTTCTCCGATCGCCCCCGCGCTTTCTCCACCGGATATTTTTTAGCGTTGGCCGCCATCTTGCGCTCGATCGCCGCAGCGAGATCGATCCCGCAAATATTGGCGAACTCGAGCGAGTAGATCACGACATCAGCAATTTCCTCCTCAATCGCCGCACGCTTTTTCACATCATGTGCCAGCTTGAGGGAGTCCTTCGACTCAGCCCAAAGAAAATGCTCCATGAGTTCGCCTGACTCGGCAGCCAGCGCCATGCTGAGATTTTTCGGTGAGTGAAATTGCTCCCACTCCCGCGCGTGCACGAAAGCGAGTACTCGCTCACGCAGTTCCGCCACCGTCGTCGTCGCATCAGTCAATGGTTTCATGGCCCCGCACGCTAAAGCCTGGCGTCACTCACGCAAGCGCCGGAGCGAGCAGAATCTGGCTACTTTGTTCGAGCTGTAGGAGGGGCTACAGCCAGAGAAGCACGAGCCTATCTTTCGTCCCCACCCAGCCCGCCCCCCACCACTCGATGTCACCAGCACAGTTGGGCCATTTTTTATGAAAATTCTTTGCGATCGGCATGGCATGTGCATTTATTGGTCCTGAGACCAACATGGCAACGACCCATCCAGTTCAGCACTGCACGAGTGGCACTTCGCTTACGAAGGCCATCCGACAGTCTTGCTGCACCATTCAGATGCGTCAGACGAACGCCGTGTGGTCGATTAAAGCCACCGGCTCGGGCTGCCTGACCTGACACAACCGTAAATCGGTTAACCTCAGATCCCAGGAGTCCCGACGGAATGAAACCGACGAGAGGAACCACCATGACCATGCATACGATAATCCATAGCACCCACCACAATCGCTTTCCCAACGCTGAACCTGCCACGCAGGATCTCCGTTCCCCCCATTACGAGTGCATCGACCAAATCGAAGCGTTGAAGCTCGTCGTCTATGTGCCCGGGGTTGACGCCAGTGGCATCGAAATCACGACGCAAGGCCCCGACGTATTTGTGACCGCCCGCAAAACTCATCACGTCCGTATTAACTGGCAAGCTTTGCACCTCGAAAAAGCGCAACGCGACTACCAGCTCAAACTGCGGCTCGGGCTGGGCTTTGACTACGAAGCCCTGCGGGCGTCCATCGCCCATGGCGTGCTCACCATCGCGTTGCCGAAAAAGCACCTGGTTCCGGCCAGCGTGACTGATCTGCACCGCAAGGTAGCTTAGCCACGGTAGAAACAACCGGTGCGCACGTCGTTTACGCGACGGTCGCACCGGTTTTTTTACGCACTTTTCAGGAACAAAACCCGTTCTGCCGGGTTCTAAATTATACGGCACTGACCCGCCGAATTAAAACCCAAGCCCCTCCGAGCAATGACCTATTATCCAAACCATCTCCGCAAGCGCCCTCTGGCCGCGTTGGCCGCAGCCCTCACTCCGGTTAGGGATGCACTGATGCGGGATATTTCATCGGGACGACTGCTCTTTAAGCCACCCGCTCTCCTCATCCCCATCATCGCAGTGGAGACGCTGCCCATCAAAGCACTGAGCGTAACTCACCGTTCGAATCGCGAGTGAGCAAAAGCAAAACAGCTTGATCGACGAAACCCGGCCTCCGCCGGGTTTTTTTATGCCCGAATTCGATCGATTCCAAGCGTAGGCAGCGTGCTTGCACGCGCTCCGATTATCCGCCTCCTGCACAATTCACATTCCGCAAATTCGATCCGCGCGCAAGCACGCTACCTACGCCGAAAAAACACGTCTACCTTAACACTCAGCGTAAGACCTGACGTTCTGCCCAGCTCACTTCTCCGGCACCAGCCAACCACTTTGTGACCCGGCACCGTAATCCACTTTCAATCCCTCCGCCAGCACTGGCAAAATCGCACGAATCTCGCGATCAATTTGCCACGGCGGATTCAAAATTAGCAGCCCACAACCTTTCATGCGCAACAGCGAGTCAACGCCCGCAATACTGATCTCCGCAAAAAAGGTGGGAGGCGGGGCCAGGTCAAGAAACGCCCGATGAAATTCCTCCGCCCGCACTCGCTCCGTGACCGGATACCACACGGCACAAACCGCCCCGGGCAATCGCTTCAACATATCGCGCAGCCCGCGCAAAATATCCGCAAACTCCGCCCGGCTTTCAAACGGTGGATCAATCAGGACGAGTGCCCGCTTCTCCGGCGGCGGCAACACCGCCTTCAAGCCGGTGTAGCCATCGATTGCTTGAACGGTCACCTTTGTTTCGCGCGCGAATTCAAAATCCAACGCCTCGGCATCATCCGCCCGAAGCTCGCACAGCGCCATACGATCCTGCGGCCGAAGCAAAAACTTCGCCACCCATGGTGAACCCGGATAAAATTTCAACTCTGCATCCGTCGCGCCCTGCCGCTCATTAAATCGCCGGACAAGGCCAAGGTACTCCGTCAGGATTGGCGGCAACCCTGCTGGGGCATCCCACAAACGACCGATCCCCGCCGGAAATTCCGGCTCACGCGACCGACCATCCGGCAAGATTGATGGCATCGATAAATCATAACCGCCCCGCCCCGCATGCGTATCGAGATAAAGAAAACCCTTTTCCTTCCGCTGCATCCCGTGCACGAGCTGCATGAGCAACACATGTTTGAATACATCCGCGAAATTCCCCGCGTGAAAATGATGACGATAATTCATGTACGGGGAACCTGATAAGGTGCCGTTTGATTCAAATCGATTGAAATGTAGGAGCTTGCTCGCAAGCTCCTACATTCAGGAAACATCACTGCAGGCATAACGCGTCACCTTCCTATTTATCGAAGCACCCGTTATCCCCTTCGGTAAAGCACTGGAAATGGAACCACCCCCTCATTCCACCGGCACCTTCACCACCGACTTGCGCACCAGCACCGGACCAGCACTCGGCAGCAGAGTGGACATATGTCCGTCCGCCGGGAAGAAAATCGCGACATTGCCCGGCGTCATCGTGAGGTGCGAAGTGCCCGCGTCGTCTTCGTATTTGATCAAGTCGCGCTCTTCCAAATAGGCCTGACTGACCACCAGACGAGAAATATCCTGCACTTCCATGCGTTCGGCACCCGCGACGATCACCTGCACATCGATATACTTGCGGTGCGACTCCAGAAAAACATCCGCGCGTGGTTTGGCGTGGTAGACTTGTTCCAGCGCAAACGCGCCGCCCGACAATTCAACGCGCTCCGTCACGCCCACGGCAATTTGATGAATGCGCTGAAACGCTGCTGACTGCGGATCAAGCAAGTCCGCGACATACCGATGCGCCGCCGAAAAACATCCGTCCGCCGCCGATTGAGCCTGCACCGTGGAAAAAGGTCCAAAAATTGCCATGCCGTAAGAATCGCAAAGCCTCAATCCTCGGCAAGCCAAAGCCGTGCGTCGTCCCATTTTTTCAAAAACTAAAATTTTACTGATACCCCGAGACTCGCCCCACCTCGCGGAGTTTTACCCGTTCCGAAAGGCAACCATCTGTATGAGGGGCTTTCTTGTCCGCCGAAGCCTTAGCGAAGGGGGAATGCGCCGATTGCATTTGAGCCGTCCCCGAGAGTTTGCTAGCGCGGCATAAAACCGCGGTCTCCCGCTCGGAGACGGATCCGTTTCATGAGTAAACCACCGGGCAGTCCACTTCCCCCCTGAGTTTTCCTCCGCGTTCTCCGCGTTTATTCTGCGTCTTGATCCATGTTCACAGCCCGATCCGAACCTTCGCCACCTTACCATCCTTCGCGAGACAATCTCCTCACCGCAACAGCGCCTCCGACCGTTCCACCAACCCAAGAAACTCGTGCCGATAACCGCCAACGTCACTGACAATTCCCGCGCGGCCCCACGCGGTGATATCGGCGATCGTCGCAGATCCTTTATGCGGTGAATCCCGCAGCACCATGCCGAACGCCGCCACCGCCGAAGCAAATTTGAAATCCGGCGTCGCATCTTCAAAACGTCCGCCGCGATCGAACAAAGGAAACTCCAGTTTGCTGCTCACCTCGCCCGCCGGCTCTTTGTAGCGAATCTTAACGGTGAGCATCTCCTCCGATTTTGGACTTTGGCGTTTGGCTTTTGAGTTTTCCGCCACTTGGTACTTCAATCCATCGACGGCCGGAATGTCCTTCGGCATTTCCACGCCCACCGGCACAATTTCATAGAGCGCCGTGACGGTATGGCCGGCCCCAATTTCGCCGGCATCAATCTTATCATTATTGAAATCTTCTTTCGCCAGCAGTCGGTTTTCGTAACCGATCAATCGGTACGCTTGGACCACCGCGGGATTAAACTCCACCTGCAGTTTCACGTCCTTCGCGATCGTCACGAGTGTCCCACCCGCTTGTTCCACCAGCGCCTTTTTCGCCTCCGCGAGCGAGTCGATGTAGGCATAGTTTCCATTCCCCTTGTCGGCGAGTTGCTCGAGCGTTCCGTCCTTGAGGTTACCCATCCCGAAACCGAGCACACTCAGAAACACGCCACTCTTGGCCTTCTCTTCAATCAAGCGCACCAGCCCACCTTCACTCGTCACGCCGACATTAAAATCACCATCGGTCGCCAAGATGACGCGATTCACGCCGCCGGTAATAAAATTGGCCTTCGCAATATCGTACGCGAGTTGGATGCCCAGCGCTCCGTTGGTCGAACCCTCCGCCTGCAAGCGATCAATCGCTTCAAAAATTTCCGCCTTATGCGCGACCACCGTCGAGGGCAGCACGAGACCGGAAGCGCCGGCATAAACTGCGATGGCCACACGATCATCGGGCCGCAATTTGCCGACCAACAAACGCAGCGACTGCTTCACGAGCGGCAGCTTGTTCGGTTCATCCATCGAACCTGAAACATCGAGCAGGAAAACCAAATTAGCTGCCGGACGCGCCGCGTCTGAAACCTCGCGCCCCTTCAATCCAATCCGCACGAGCCGATGCTCCGGCGCCCACGGGGCGCTGGCCACTTCAAGGTGCGCCGCAAACGGCGGATTAGCCGCACCTGCAGTCAGCTTGCTCTCACCGCTCGTCATCCTGTTCTCACCTGTGGGCGGGGTGCCCTCACCCCGCGTGGCGAAACGACCGTCAGCACTCACCAACCCGCCAACCTCACCCACCGGCCCGGCATAATTATACGGGAAATAATTCACCATTTCCTCAACACGCACCGCGTCCGCCGGCGGCCGCTGGCCCTGTAGAATAAATCGCCGCACGTTTGCATACGCTGCCGTGTCCACATCGACGGAGAACGTCGACAGCGGTTGATCAGCGACCCGCAGGTAATCGTTGTCCTTGCGAAACGCGTAGGCCTCCGTGTTGGACTCGGGCTCACGCAACGGAAAACCCGCCTTCATTTTAGCCCACTGATTTCCGACCCGGCCTCCGACTGAGCCACCCGCGAGCAAGTAACCCGCCTGAGCGGGAGCCGCGCTTTGCGGCGAAACAGAAGCCAACGTCGTATCTCCCTCATCAGCGTTTCCTTCCGCCACCGGCAGATTAACTGCCGCCGATTCACTCACCGCCTCACCTTTCGCCGCCACCAACGGCACTGCCATGTACGTTTTCCGTTCATGTGTCGGCCGGCTTTTGTCCCAGTAAACGAAGAACACCGCAAAGCACGCCGCCGCGAGACCTGACACCACATAATAAAAAGTCGGAAACTTAATCCGCTTATTCAACAGGCCCTTGATCGGCACCAAGCCGCCATCGAGCCGACGTGGATCATGACCGGGCACGATTGCCGCGTGAGCCAAATCAGGTTTCGCGGCGACCGGTTCCGCTTCACTCACCAGCGCACGCGTCAACGCAGCCACCGTCGCGCGGATCTCCGCCACCGCCCGGCGAGCCGCAGCATCCTGCTGCAGAAATTCCTCAAACTCCACGCGCTCCGCCGGCGCCATCTCATCGAGGGCGTAGGCGGTCAGACGCGGATCATCGGGTAAAATTGTAGGCTGGACCATTTTCTTGTTCTCCAATTTTTTTCGTCGGCTCGGTTGCTCCCTTATTCGGGTTGCGCCGTCATCTCCTGGCGCAGGGCCTTGATGGCCGTATGAAGGATAAAACCCACATTCGTCACCGAAAGCGACGTGATGCGGCTGATCTCCTGATAGCTAAATCCGTTTTGAAATTTCAGGCGGATGACTTCCTGTTGGTTATGCGGCAACCGGCCAACCAGCCGGAGCATCGCTTCATGTTGTTCACTGCGTTCCAGCGAGGAGCCGGGACGCGGATCGGCTGCCGTCAGCCGCTCGACTTGTCCTTCTGCAAAACGACTCATGCGTCCCTCCTTCCGCTGCACATCGTGCGCGCGGTTTCGGCAGACAGTGAAAAGCCATTCCGCGACGTGGCCATCCACGAGCGCCGGCGGCTGGGACATGAGACGGACGAAAGAATCCTGGACGACATCGCGCGCACGGTCGGCATCACCGCCCAGCAAGCGGGTAGCGTAGCGAAGGAGCGGCGCCTGATGGCGCGCCACCGCCTCCTGCACAAAGGAGCTGGCATCGGGGCTGACATGATTTTGTTGCGGTTCGATATTCACGAGACCTTGCTCCTACTACGGATGACTGCCGGGTTTATTAGAGGTTGAACATAGAAAAATATCCCCGCCCCTTGCCGATCGCGAATTTACCGCTTTAATCACACCATGCTGCGCCGCCTCGGTCTCCTTATAGCTTACAGTGTTGTCTTTCTCGCCTGCTTCGCCGCCTGCGCCCGGCGCGAAACCGAATCAGACGCGGCCATCCGTAACCAGACGCTACTCCTCACCAATCCCGCCGAACCGCAGGCGCTCGATCCGCACCTGACCTCTGCCTCCACCGAGGTGGATCTGGCCGTCGCCTTCTTTGAGGGGCTCTGCGTGCTCGATGAGCGCACTTCTCAACCGATGCCCGCCGTGGCCGAAAAATGGGAGACCACACCCGACGGCCTCGTCACCACGTTTCACCTGCGCCCCAACGCCCGTTGGTCCAACGGCGATCCGGTCACCGCGCAGGACTTCGTAGCCTCCTGGCGCCGCGCGCTCTCACCCACTTTCGCCGCCGAAAATGCCTACCTGCTCTACGCGCTGAAAAATGCCGAGGCACTCAACACCGGCGGCCTGACCGACTTCACGAAACTCGGCGCCGAAGCCCTCGACGACCACACCTTGCGGCTGACCCTTGAGCGTCCCATTCCCTACCTGCCAGCCCTGACCGCGCTACCCATTTGGTTTCCGATCAATCCGCGCGTATTGGCCAAGTTCGGCGCCGTCAATGAGCGTCATCCCGCCTGGACCCGTCCGGAAAATATCGTGGGCAACGGGCCGTTTAATCTCACTGAATGGACACCCAATGCCCGCCTCATCGCCACGAAAAGCCCGACCTACTGGGACGCCGCGAGTGTTCGGCTGAATCGCATTATTTTCCTCACGACGGAAAGCCCCGACGTTGACGAGCGCAATTTCCGCGCTGGCCAAGTCCACGTCACGCACAGCCTGCCAATTTCCAAGATCAATAGCTACCGATCCAACAACCCCGCCGCCCTCCGCAGCGATCCTTTTTTGCAGGCAATTTTCCTTCGCTTCAACACCACTCGCCCGCCTTTCACCGATACCCGCGTGCGCCGGGCCTTCTCCTTGGCGATCGATCGCGAAGTAATTACCCGCAATGTACTGCGCGGTGGACAACTCCCCGCCCACGCCTTCACGCCACCCAATCTCGCCGGATACAGCACCCGCGCCAAAGTCCCGACCGACTACGACGCCGCCCGCCGCCTGCTGACCGAAGCCGGTTATCCCGGTGGCCAAGGTCTGCCGACCATTGATCTTCAGGTGCGCAACGATGAGCATCAGCCCCACATGGCCGAGGTTCTCCAAGCCCAGTGGAAAAAGGAACTTGGCGTAAATCTCACCATTTCCCAACTCGAACAAAAAACGTGGGTCCAGAACCAGCAAAATCTAAACTACGTATTGTCCGGCGCGGGTTGGATCGGCGATTTTGTCGATCCCGTCACGTTTCTCGATCTCTTTACCTCAACCGGAGGCAACAACTGGACCGGCTGGAAAAACCCTGAATACGATGAATTGATCGTGCAAGCCGCCCGCGCTCCCGATCAAACCGCTCGGTTCGAGCTGTTCCAGCAGGCGGATGCGCTGCTCCTCGAGCAAGCGCCCGTCGCGCCAGTTTTTTTCGGCGTCAGCACCTACCTGATCAACCCCGCCGTGCGTGGATGGGAACCTTCCCTCCTCGGCCAACACCAATACAAAAAGGTTTACCTCCAAAACCCTTAGTCGCACCCTTCGCCCATCTCCCATGCGTTTGCTTTCATCACTTTTTATTTTCACCGCGCTGGTCGCGTCGGCCACCGCTTCCGAAGTCACCATCGCCCGCGTTTTCTCCGGCTGGCGTGACGCCGAATCCTTCAAGCGCATCTCGGAATATTTCACCGGCAAGGAAAATACCGGCGGCGACAACGTCCTCCGCACCCACCCGGATCACCGCGCTGGCTTTTATTTCCTTGTCCGCGCCACCAACCCCGGCGCGCCCGCCAGCATTAAAATCTCGGTGGATGTGATCACGCCCACCGATAACAAACCCAAAACGTATTCTTTTTCCGCCGATCTCAAGACTGGCGCCAACGTTTTGAATATTGGTCTGACCGCCAACGACTGGCCCGACGCCAAAGCCAATCCCGTCGCCTGGAAAATCGAATTGATCGCCGCCGACGGACACGTGCTCACGGGCGAGAAAAGTTATCTCTGGGAAAACAACAACGCGAAGTAGTTCGCGCCCCCTTCCTTCCCTCGCGGACGCATTCAATCCTCCGCTCGATCCCATGCGCGTCGCATGAAAAATCAGCCGTCTGACTTTATCCCGTCCACTTGGAAACCGCTCGCCGGCTGGAATCCCACTCCCGCCGTACTCAGTGAAACCGTCGATGGTGGACAATCCTTTCGCTGGCAATGCACTGACGAAATCTGGACCGGCCACTGGGGTGACTCACTCGCTCAGCTTCGCCTCAATGACAGCACCCTCGAATGGCGCGCCCCAAAACACTGTGCCACTCAAGTCGCCACCACGTTGCCGCGCTATCTTGGCTTTGATCTCGATTGGTCTGCGCTCAACGACTCGCTCCCGTGGCGCAGCGATCCGCACCTCGCACAATGCATCGCGGCCTTCCCCGGCCTGCGCATTCTCCGTCAACCTTTCGGCGACACGCTCCTCGGCTTTCTCTGCAGCGCCACCAAACAGATTGTGCAGATCAAACAAATGATCGCACTGCTCGCGGAGCGACATGGTTTGCCGCTCACGCCCCACTCAACGCTCAACCCTGAACTCTCGGCCATTCTCCATCGCCTCCCGACGTGGGCCGAACTCGCACACGTCTCCGAGGCTGATCTTCGCGCGTGTCTGCTCGGATTCCGCGCGCGCTACATTCACAACACCGCGAAGTTTATCGCCGCCCGTCCCGGCTGGCTCGAAGAAACCGAGCACCTCCCGTATGCCGCCGCCAAAGCCCGTCTCTTGGAACTGCCCGGCGTCGGCGAAAAAGTCGCCGATTGCGTTTTGCTTTTTGGTGCCGGCAAACTCGAAGCCTTCCCCGTCGATACGTGGATTCTAAAAGCGCTCGCGCGCCGCTACGGCTTGGACGAGTGGAAGCCCGCCCAAGTCGCCCACTTCGGTCGCACCCATTTCGGTCCACTCGCCGGCCTCGCCCAGCAGTACTTATTTTCCTGGGAGCGAAAATTCGGCACGAGGTAGCAAGTTTGCGTGAACCTGAATTAGGTAGGGGCCGTTGCCCCCCACCGGCCCTCGGTCGGGCAAGGCGATTGAGGGCAATCGCCCCTACCTCTCACCGCCCTATTCAGCCGAATTCGATTTCCACTTCACCAACCTCCACGGAAAAAAATACACCGCGTATACCACCGCGTAGACCAGAAAACTCTCCAGCTTCGCGAAGCTCGCGAAAGCAAAAAAGAAAATCAAGAGATGCAGTCGAATCACATTTTTATACGGCCCGATCATTTGATCGCCCGCGCCTGAACGGGCTTTTCTCTGCTCAATCGCGACCACCGAAACCGCAGTATCCGGCACCTGAGCCGCCGGCTCCGGCCAGCGGAATGCTTGGCGTTCGGCCACGGCGGCCACGATCACAAATGGCCAATATTCCCGTACGACCCGGAAATAAACCGTGGGACCGGGAAATCCCCGCGTCTCACCGTCTGTCATCGGAAAAAAAGCATTAAGAAATACCGAATGCACAAAATGAAAACCTCCGAAGTGCACTGTGAAGAATGCCATCATGAAGAGGCCCCCAATCAAATACACGCCACCCAGAGCCGTCTTCGTCGCCACCGGTGCGTCATTTTCCCTGAGCTGCCGCAACCGCATGAGGGTCGGCCCAAAAATATTCCAGACAATCATCGCATAACCGACGACCAAACTGGAGAGCCACAAACTCCACACCAGATCTTTAGTCTGCCATTCATTAAACCACGCCAGTGCCAAACCGCCGACGAAAGCCAGTGCATCCGGCCACGCACTGGCCCAGCCGCGAGCAGAATTAATTTGGGTCGATGTCATGCGTGACGAGGTGGTTTGGTCGGAGGTAGAGCGCCTTGACCCCAAGGCGCTGGTTTAAGCATGAGGATGTCGCCTGTAGTGTCGCAAGTAGGCTTGCTCCCACCGACAATCCACTAACCACCGATCCTCTATTATAGATCAGCCCGCGCACGCGCATTTCGAAGCGCGAGCTAGCTCGCTGCCTACAACGGAAGACGAATCCATCGCCGCCAACGGAGTTGTCCGCGCGAAGCAAACTCATTTCACCTTCTGAATCAGCTCCACTTCGTAGCCTTCGGGAGCATCGATAAACGCAATTACTGAACCGCTCCCTGACTTGGTCGGCCCATCACTCAATTTGAAACCCTTCTGTTCCAGCTGCGCCGCGAAGGCCATGAGATCATCCACCTCGAACGCCAGGTGCATCAAATCCGACTGCACCTGCACCGACGGCGAGTTGGGCAACTGGCAAATTTCAATTTCTTCCTCACTATTCGGCGTGGCCAGGAAAACCAGCTGCGCCCCGCGGGGCGAAGTGTGCCGGCGCGATACGGTCAGCCCCAAGGCCTGCTCGTAAAATTTCACTGTGCGCTCGATATCATTTACCCGCATGCGCGTGTGCAGAAGTTTTTTGACGATCATGAACTCAAACTAGCGTCGTCGCCCGCGAAATCAAACCCCATCCAGTCGCTTTCACTCTGCGGTAAAAATAAAATTCGTTTCCGTCCTGTTTTGACGTTGGCAGATTCACGCCGTAATTTGATTTTGCCCTGCCGCCATGTCTTTCGATCTCGCCCTCATTCGCGCCGCCCACCAGCGCATCCGCCCCTTCATTAAACGCACCCCGGTGCTCACGAGTGAGGCCCTTGATGAACTGTGGGGCACCCGCCTCTTCTTCAAATGCGAAAATCTCCAGGCCGCTGGCGCCTTCAAATCACGCGGCGCCTGCAACGCCGTTTTCTCTCTGACCGACGCCGAAGCCGCCAACGGGGTTGTCACGCACTCATCAGGTAATCACGCCGCCGCGCTGGCCCGGGCCGCGCAACTCCGGGGCATCACCGCGCACATCGTGATGCCGGCCAACGCACCCCAATCGAAAATCCAAAACGTCGGCCACTACGGCGGCTGGATCACGTTTTGCGAAGCCAACCTCGCCGCCCGCGAAACCGCTTGCGCGCGCGTCGCGGCGCAGACCGGCGCGACCATCGTCCATCCCTTTGACGACCTCCGCGTCGCCGCCGGTCAAGGCACGGCCACGATCGAATTTCTCGAAGATGAGCCGGCCCTGGATTTTATTTTGTGTCCCGTTGGCGGCGGCGGACTGCTTTGCGGCACCGCCGTCGTCGCGAAAGCGCGCCGCCCCGGCATTAAGGTAATCGGCGTCGAGCCCGCCCTCGCCGACGATGTCGCCCAATCCCTCCGCGCCGGAAAACGAATTTCCATTCCCACGCCCGCGACCATCGCCGACGGCCTGCGCACCAACTGCACGGGCGAGAAAAATTTTCCCATTATCCAGCAATATGTGGATGAAGTGGTGACAGTATCGGAGGAAGGAATTGTCGCGGCGATGCGGGAACTGTGGGAAAAATTACGCATCGTGATCGAGCCTTCCGCCGCCGTCGCCTACGCCGCCATTCGTGAAGGCAAAGTGAACGTCGCCGGCCGGCGCACGGGAATCATTCTGACCGGTGGCAACGTCGATCTCACCACCCTGCCGTGGATGAATCCTTAACCCGCGCGTCTGTCTGCCAACCGCAAACGCCCGATCTGGTTCACCCGCGAGCTTACGAAGGCATACTGGAAAATCCTGGCTCAACGAGTAGAAGCTCGAAAATCTTCCCTCGATCGTGGCCCTTCGCAGGCAATAAATTCCAACTAAATCTACTGCGAGTCTGTGCCGATATATCATCCCATCCTCTCTCTTACCAAATGAACCCCGCCGAGGCCTCTCCACTGCGCAAGGATAGGCTGCCGCCGTATTGGCTCTCAAGCGTGGTCATAATAATCGCCTACCTCGGGGTCGCCAAGCTGGGCCACCTCTTGGCGGGAATATACGGTAATATAGCTCCACTCTGGCCGGCCTCAGGGTTCGCCGTGGCGGCTCTGTATATCGGGGGTCGCCGATTGTGGCCGGCGATCGCCGTGGCGGAATTTATTTCAAATGCTCTGAATGGCACTCCGCCTTTGGCAGCAGCCGCGATGGGATTAGGGGACGGCATGGAGGCCATCGTCGGTGCGGCGCTTCTGCAACTCATTCTATCCCGGCGGGGAAAATTCGGCAACTATGCGGAACTCGCCGCCATCACCAGCGCGGCACTCATTGCGCCCTTAATTAGCGCAACCATCGGATCCAGCAGCCTGTGCCTCACCGGCACACTTCCTTTGTCAGCCTGGCGAGGGGTCTGGTTCACGTGGTGGGCCGGCAACAGCATCGGCAGCCTCGTCGTAATCCCAGCGATCCTTGCGGCGCACGTCACACTTCAACCTCGCGCCCTGTGGAACAGCTTCCGGCTCAAACGGGACATCCCACTGGCGTTGGTCGTTTTCACCGCTTGCTACGCTGTGTTTCTCGTCGGCTCAGGATCAATCTGGCTCTTTCTCGTCTTCCCCCTGCTCTTGCTGACCGAAGCCGTCTCGGGCCCACTGGCGACGCGCCTCACGGTGCTCGCGATCGTCACGTTCAGTGTCATCGCTACCGTGCGCGGTCTCGGCCCCTTCCCGGGCGTCAACCAAAACGACAGCCTGCTCCAACTGCAGCTGTTTCTCAGCTGCGTCAGTATCACCGCCCTGGTTCTTTCCGTTTACCGCGAAGTCGGCAGCCTTTTGTTACCTGGCGGGGTATTGTTAGCCGGCTGGGTGCTCAGTGGCTTGCTCTTCGCCTCACTCCAGAAACAACGACTGAACGACGACAACCTTCGTTTTGAA
This sequence comes from Verrucomicrobiota bacterium, assembly GCA_025362555.1. Classification (GTDB taxonomy): domain Bacteria; phylum Verrucomicrobiota; class Verrucomicrobiia; order Opitutales; family Opitutaceae; genus Lacunisphaera. The sequence continues at coordinate 3,034 of JANYFP010000582.1, read as the reverse complement.
AAGGCCATCACCGACACCGAATCCGCTATCACGCAACGGCTGAATAACTACATTGATTTGTTGCGAGGTGGGGCTGGATTTTTAGCCGCCTCAGAAAGGATTCATCGCTCGGAATGGCACGATTACACCATTGCCTTGCGGATCGCAGAAGATTTTCCCGCTGCCCAAGGGATCGGCGTGGTCTTGCCCGTGACCGCGCAAAATGAAGCCAATTTTATCACCTCACTCCGCGCCGACGGCGCGCCGGACTTCACCATCAAACCCGTCCCTGGATTTGCATTCCCCTTAAGCGACTCAGCCGGTGCCCGACATTTTGTTGTCACTCTCTGTGAACCCGCCAGCGTGAATCTGCCCGCGCTCGGACTGGATCTCGCCTCAGAGCCCAACCGCAGGGCCGGTGCCGAAGCCGCCCGAGACACCGGCGAACCACAAATCACCGGGCGCATCACACTCGTGCAGGACGAAAAGAAACGCGCCGCGTTTCTACTCTTTGTTCCCATGTATGAAAAGGGTCAACCGGTCCGGACCATTGAGGAGCGTCGCGCCGCCTTCCGTGGCTGGATTTCCGCGCCATTTATCTACGATCAATTCATCCGGAACGTTCCGGGGTCCCTCGACCACAGCGCCGGCGTGCAAGTCTTCGAGGGAAATTCGATCGATCCGATCAAACTGCTCTACGCCGCCAACCCCGCTCCTCCGGGCACGCAACCAGTCTTGGAGAAAATCACGCATTTCGATTTGGCCGGGCAACATTTCACCCATGGTTGGATTCGGCAATCCTCCTTCGCCCACAGCAGCAGCTCGGCCACGATCTGGGCCAGCGCCACCTCCGCGCTCGGCACTTTATTACTCGCCGGCTTGGTCATGAGCCTCCAATCAACCGGTCGCCGCGCACAACAACTCGCTGACGCCCGCACCCACGAACTGCAAGACGTCAATGCGCGCCTGCACGCGGAAATCATCGAGCGAACCCGCGCCGAAGCCGCGACCCTGAAAGCGAAAGAAATAGCCGAAGCCGCCAATCAGGCAAAAAGCGAATTTCTCGCGACGATGAGTCACGAAATCCGCACCCCGATGAACAGCGTGCTCGGTTTTGCCCAGCTCCTGCAGGGAACCTCCCTTAATCGTGAACAAACCGAGTGGCTCCGTCTTCTCTACAATTCCGGGAATGTTCTTCTAACCCTCATTAACGACATTTTGGATTTTTCTAAAATTGAAGCGGGCAAAATCGATTTCGAACACATCCCGTTTGATCCGGCGGCCATTGCCCGCGACGCCCTCGCGGGTTTTCAAACCCAAGCTGCCGCCAAAAAAATCAAGATGGAATTCCTGGGGCTGCAACCGCCACCGACTGGGTGCCTCGGTGATCCGGTCCGCTTCCGCCAGGTCGTGGTTAACTTAGTCAACAATGCGATTAAGTTCACCACCGTGGGCACGGTCAAAGTCAGTGTCACCTGGACCCCGCAAGAGGCCAACTGCGGAAATCTTCATGTTGCTGTCACCGATACGGGGCCCGGAATCTCAGTGGAACAGCAGCAACGGTTGTTTCAAAAATTCTCCCAAGGTGACGCTTCCACCACCCGCGAGTATGGCGGCACCGGCCTTGGCCTCGCCATCAGCCGCAGTCTCGTGGAACTGATGTCAGGCAACATCGGCGTCAGCAGCGAAGTCGGCCATGGCTCCACTTTCTGGTTCAATCTGCCGTTCACCTGGACCGCGGTCGCCGCTCCGAAACTCGCGCCTGTCCCCGCCGCCCCCATCGCCGAGCGAAAGTTACGCATCCTCATCGCGGAAGATGGTGAACTCAATCAGATCGTAGCCTCCGGTATGCTCGAGGCCTTCGGCTACGAATCCGCCATTGCGAAGAACGGAAGTGAAGCCGTTGATCTCACTGTCACCGGCAACTTCGACGTCGTTTTAATGGATTGCCAAATGCCGGTCATGGACGGCTTCGAAGCCACCCGGCGCATTCGACTCAGAGAAACCACGCTCGCCACGCCCCGTCTCCCGATCATCGCCCTGACGGCCAATGCCATGCCCAACGACCAGCGCAAATGCCTCGACGCCGGCATGGACGCCTACCTGGCAAAACCATTTAATAAACAAGCCTTGCGCACCGCGCTGCAAGTCGCGACCGCCCCAAAAGTCTGAAAACGAACGCAGGCTATGGAAGGCGGAGCGTTTTGCGGCCCGGCTGAATAACCGCAATACCCTGATTGGCGAGCGAGCCCCTTGCAGTGACTTGCCCGAGGGCGGCGTCGGCGAGTGCCCCCGACCCAGCACCGGAAAAACATTTTGCACTGCACCCCGCAAACCCAGCTAGAAAGGTTTCAATTAAACTTTAGCCGGGGGCGCCGACCCCGGTGTCTGTCTATTTCGCTCTGGGACCGGGGTCAGCGCCCCCGGCTACAACAGGAATATCCGGCTACAGTTTTATTTAAAATGCGCTAGCCAGCTCAATTCAGCCCAGCCAACTGACTGCCACCCGCCCTCCTCCCCAGAATTCATCTCCGCGCCTAAATATACTATTAGTTTACATCATCGGGCTCCGCCTCATGTCAACTAATAGTATACTTATACACCCGGGCGCTTACGGCTGGAGCGTATTTAAAATAGTGTAGCCGACTATTGGTGTAGGGCCGGCTGCTTGCGGCGGCCTCGCTGGGTGAGGCTGGTGTCTGGGTTCGCACGTCTAGGCCGTCGCATCAGTCTTCGCTGCGACTCGGCAAGAGCAACAGCCCGTCATCGAAACACCGCGACCATGGTTTTATTGAAAATGCTCGATCGTGGTATCCCAGAAATAACCCACATTTGTAGGTCGGACCTTACGCCCGACACCAGGGCAAATGTCACGGATAAACGGCCGATAAACCCCGACCTACACCGAGCCAATTTCTGAAAGATATTTCCGGAACACCACACATCCGGCAGTATGCTTGACCAACCAACTCACCCGATCCTTCCGCGCCTCCTCCTGAAATGGGGACCCCGGCGCTTAAGTATACTATTAGTTGACGGCAACCGGCTCCGCTAC
>JANYFP010000548.1 GCA_025362555.1 Verrucomicrobiota bacterium | reverse complement strand
CCCAGGCTGCGCTGGCGCAAGCCGCCGCCGCGCAGGCCCGGTTGAAAGCGGTATTGGCCCAGTCGGGCCGGCGCCACGCGGTCGCCGAGGCCGCACCATCGCACACTGCCATTTCAGACGCGACCGAAGATGATACTGTTGCGATTGTGCCTGCTCCCCGGGTAACGCACCGCGCTGCACCTGCGCCGGCCCGAGTCATTCACGTGCAACCCGCGCCGGTGGCTGCGGAAGATTTGCCAGTGGAAGAAGCGGCGCCGGAGACGGTCGCGCCAGTGGCACCTCGCGTTGTACACTCTACGGCGAGCGTGCGCACTACTCCGGCGCGGGTGAAAACTGCGCCTGTTCCGGTCGAGTTAGCTGAAGCGTCAGTTCCGGTAAAGGAAGTTTCGGCTCCCGAGGAAGTCGTGCCGGATGATACCGTGCGTGTTACCTATGTACCGGAAGTGGTGAAGGCGCAGCTACGAGAGGAAATCAAACAAGATGTGATGGCGCAGGCCCGGGAGGAAAACTGGGCATCGCCGCGCGCGTTTCCTGATTGGATCACGAAAATTCGGCTCTTCGGTGATGTTCGTTTCCGCTACGAGGGGATTCGTTTTCCGACGGGCAATGACAACACCGGCGCATTTCCAAATTTTAATGCGATTAACACGGGTGCGCCGTTCGATATCAGCGGCACGGTTCACTCGCCACAACTTGATGTGGATCAGAACCGGAATCGGTTGCGGTTGCGCGCCCGGATGGGGGCGGCGATTGACATGGGACAAAATTTTACGGCCGGCCTAAGATTGGCAACCGGGGAGAGTAACTCGCCGGTGACCCAAAATCAAAGCCTTGGGGCCGCAGGCTCGGGGCAAGGGGGCAATTTCAGCAAGTATTCCGTGTGGCTCGATCGGGCGTTTCTTAAATATGAACTCGGCGGGCTGCCCGATAAGGACTTTGCCGTGAGCGTCGGTCGCTTTGACAATCCGTTCTTTTCGACGCCGATGACGTGGGCGGACGATTTAGGTTTTGATGGCGCGGTCGCTCAGGGACGTTTCGGTCTTGGTGAGGACGTGACCCCTTTTTACGCCATCGGCGCTTTTCCGGTGTTTAATACGGATCTCAATTTCGCGTCTAACCAGCCGGCAAAATTTAAGAGCAACGACAAATGGCTCTATGGTAGTCAGGTCGGCGTGACGTGGGAATTGGGCAAGGATTTCAGCCTAAAGTTCGGTGCCGCCTACTACCTTTTCCAGAATATCGAGGGTAAGTTTTCTACGGCCTTTGTGCCATTTTCAACCGCCGATGCTGGCGATAGCGATGCCAGTCGTCCTGCTTTCGCGCAAAAGGGTAATACCTATATGGCGTTGCGCAACATCACCCCGGTGGCCGGTGATCCTTCGGTCGGAGGAAATCAGAATGGTAAGGTCAACCAGTTCCAGTACTTTGGGCTCGCCTCGAAGTTCGCGGTCGCGGTCGCGGATGTTCGTCTTGATTTCAATCGCTTCGAGCCGTTTCAGATTTCACTCAACGGGGAGTTCGCGAAGAATCGCAGTTTTGATGCCGCCGCGATTGGGGCCAAAGCCGTGAACAATCTCGGTCCGGTGACCACGGCCAATCCCAACGGGGAATTTCTCGGCAGCGATACCGCCTGGCTCGTCGGCCTGACTCTCGGTGATGTCACACTCAAGGACCGTTGGAAATGGAACGTCAACTTCGGCTACCGTCGGGTTGGCTCTGACGCGTTAGTCGATGGCTTTGTCGATTCCGATTTCGGCGGCGGTGGCACCAATGTGAAAGGCTTCACGCTCGGGGCGAACCTCGCGTTATCTTCGTCGGTGAATATCGGTTTGCGCTGGTTCAGTGCAGGTGAAGTCGCTGGACCTACTTTGAAGAACGACATCATCCAACTGGATTTTACCGGTAAATTCTAAGACTCCCATGAAAATCAACCATTTCCTTTTGCTCAGTCTTAGCTCCCTGTTGCTAGCGGCGGCGGGACTCTCAGCGGCCGAGCCCGCTAACGATGGCACGGCCGCCCTGCGAGGCGCTTTGCGTGATATGAAACAACAACTCAGCACCGCTCAGTCCGACTTGGCGGCCCTGCAAGCGACGCAAGGTGCGGTGGCAGATGAAAACAAAGCGGTGACCGCGAAATACGAGGCATTAAAAAAACAAATCGTGGCTGATCACACCTTGAGCGATAAGACTGCGGCTGTGCTTTCGACTCAATTGGCCGAGCAAAAACAAACGATCGCTCACCTGAATAGCGCGCTTGAGAAATCGAAAGCCGAAGGAGAAAAATCAGCTCAGTCGGCCAGTATCGCTGAAGCGGAAGGAGCAAGATTGAGAAATGAAAACATTCTACTTGAACGCCGGGTCGCTGATCGTGAGGCGAAGAACCTCGCGCTTTTCCTCGTCGCCAATGAAATCTTGAGCCGCTACGAAGAGTTTAGTTTAGGGAATGCCATTCGCGCCAAAGAGCCCTTCGTGGGGCTGACGCGGACTAAGCTCGAAAATTTGGTGCAGGCCTATCAGGACAAAATCATCGACCAGAGGGTTCGACCGTGAAGAAAGGGATTAACTTGTTTCCGACCTGGCTCCGGGTGAGCCGTAATCGACGGAATGAACTTATTCAGGTCGCTCCGTGTGATCCTAAGTCGCCCGTTGAGCTGGAGGCTGTCTCATCGGTGCCGACGGCGTCAATTCGCGTGATTCGCGGGCAGTATACCTGGTCAATTCCAGTTCGAATGTTCTGCGCGGTCGAACGCGCTGGAAGATAATCTCGCCATGACTTTAGCTCAGAGCTCCTTTCCGAAGATCAGGCGGTTCATTTGTACCGTGGTCAGTTTTTCTATTTTGTGGAGCACCACGGAGGCGCGGGATATTCTTCGCGGTAGCACGTCGTCGGCCCCGGCTGGCGTGACAACGACCGGTGCGATCACCCCCACGGCGGCAACCACGGCACCTGCGGTGCCGAGTTCGTCAGATCGATTGGCGAAGACGACGCAGGCATTGCAAGCCGTGAAAGCAATGCAGTTGAAAGCCAGTGATCTGGCGAAAGCTGATTCCAGCAATGTGCTACGCGTGGGTTTGACGCCCGTGCCGGCAAATAGCTGGAACAAGATTAACGGTTTGAAGCCAGCGATCGGTGTGCCCAAAGACCTGCTCAAGCCGGCGGTGGGTGAAGACGTCACTCTCTGGACGGGCGCGAAACTTCCGACGGCAGTGACCTCGGGAACGGCAGGGAGTGAATCTACCACGGTCACCATCCAGCAGACCCAGCAGCAGGCGGTTCTGAACTGGCAGAGTTTCAACATTGATCAGGCCACTACGCTCTATTTTGACCAGACCGCCGGCGGGACCAATGTTGGTCAGTGGATCGCGTTCAATAAGATTGGTGTCACTGGCTCGCCATCACAAATCCTCGGATCAATCAAAGCTGAGGGGCAGGTTTACGTGATTAATCCGAATGGGATTATCTTCGGCGGCTCTTCGCAGGTGAATACCCACGCGCTCGTGGCTTCGTCTTTGCCGATCAATGATAATCTGGTTCAGCGCGGCTTGCTGAATAATCCTGATGCCCAGTTTTTATTTTCCTCGCTGACCTTGGATGCAGGTAAGAACGGCACGCCCGCTTTTACGCCCGTCGTGACAGACGAATTTTTTCCGCCAGCGGATGGGATTCATCAATTTAATCTGAAAACTGTGAGTGCGAACACGGCGGTGGTGCGGGTGATGGCTCCCGGTTCCGCTACCGTGCTATTGAAAGCGGGTGATGACTATACCGTTGGTAGCGTGGGGACCGATGGAAAAACTACGTTAACGTTGACCCCGGCTGGATTATTTAAAGCCGCCGGGGCGACAGTCCAGGTAGCGTACACGCCAATGGGCGATCAATACGGCAACGTGGAAGTCCAAGCGGGCGCAACGATCACGGCCCCAACCAATGCCGATCACGTCGGCGGACGGGTGGCGCTGGTTGGCACAAATGTTTCCAACGCCGGCACGCTTTCAACGCCAGATGGTCAGGCAATTTTGGCTGCGGGATTGCAAGTGGCGTTTACTCCTCACGCGTCAGCCGACCCGACTTTGCGGGGATTGGATGTTTATATCGGAGCCGTGGCTGATCCCGCTTCGGGCAGCGTGACGAGCGTCGGCGCCGCGACAAATGTCGGGGTGGCGAACAGCGATGGGACGATGTCGATGGGGTTGATTTCCGCTTCGCGGGGGAACGTCACGATCACCGGAAAAACGGTCAATCAAAACGGATTTATCGATAGCAGCACGTCCGTATCCTATAATGGCCGGGTCGATCTGATCGCCGGTTTCAATGCGAGGTCGAATCCGGAACTTGGTGCCGGCTCGGGTTCATTTTACGAGCTGCCGTTTGTTTATGCCTCCAATGCGGGCAACACGCCAACGGGTGCTTCTACGGAAAATAGCGGGCAGGTTAGCTTCGGGAAAAGCAGTGTGCTCCAAATTGTGCCGGAGGACGCTACGGACCGTGTGGCAGGAAATCTCGCGCTCTCCTCGCTGGTTAACGTCCAGGGCTCATCGGTGTATTTCGCGCCCGATTCGACTCTCTTCGCGCCGGGCGCAGTCGTGCCGCCGTCGACCTCAACTGCGACCGAAAAAAAACCGGCGCTCAGTTCTGACGGAAATTCGTTTCAGGCCGGGGTGTCCGTGCAGGCCGGGAACTGGGTCTATGATGAATTTGGCCAGGCCGGTTATAAATTCATTCACACCGCCGATACCCAGCAGATCTTTCTCGATCAAGGCGCGGTGGTCGATGTATCGGGCATGAATGCCACAGCGTCGGTTACCGAAAATATAGTTTCGGTCGAGTTGCGCGCGAGTGAACTGGCTAATTCACCGCTGCAACGCGACGGCCTCTTGCGCGGTCAAACTATTCAGGTGGATGTCCGCGAGCATGGTCCGTGGGATCCAACCTTAACTGGAGGATTGGGCGGATACACCTGGGTCGGGACGCAACTGGCGGACACCGCAGGCTGGGTGGGATTGAACACCCATTCGGTGCGTGAACTCACCACTAATGGTGGCAGTGTTGCCCTGTCCGCCGGCGGCGTGGTGGTCGTGCAGAAGGGTGCGACTGTTGATGTCTCCGGTGGTTCGATCACCTATTTAGGCGGTGAGATTGCGACGACCAAGTTGGTTTCCGCTGGGCATGTTTACGATATCGCGCAAGCGGCAGCGGATCGAAAGTACGACGGGATCTATAATGCGACCACGACGAAGACCGACGAAAAATGGGGCGTGACGACCGCGAGTACGAATCCTCTTTCGTTCAGTGTGCATGAGGCTGGATATGTGCAGGGCGGGGATGGGGGCAGCCTGGCGATCACGTCGCCCGTGATGGCGCTCGATGGCACGTTGCGCGGGATCACTTCGGCGGGACCCGGCCAGCGGACCCTTGCGCCGTCGTACGATCCCGCCAGTCCGCCTGATGCGGCAAGTCCGGCGCAGATCGGGGTGCCCAACTGGTTGATCAACGCTAATAGCCTGCCGATTTACGGACAGATTTCGCTCAGCATGCAGCGGCAGATTTACGACAGCGACGCGTTAATAAATAATTTTCAGAATGTTTCCCCGACGCCGCCAAATATTATTTTTCAGGCAAGCT
>JANYFP010000538.1 GCA_025362555.1 Verrucomicrobiota bacterium | reverse complement strand
TACGCGCTGGTGGCCGGGACAGCGGCGTTGTTCGCAGCGCTGGCGCTCGTGATGTTCTGCACGCGGAAGATTAATTGGTATTCACTGGAAATGAATACCGCGGTCCCCGCCGGAGCTGAACGAGCTAACTAAACTCAGGATTCATCCAATGCGATTAGATGCCCGCGAAACACGCGAAAGACGCGAAAGGATGAACCTGAATTATTCAGTCGGTTAACCGCTAATTTTCGCTAATCAGCGCTAATACAAGCAAGAGGAGGATTTCGCGCAAAGGTCCTCCGCTCAGGGGAATTGTTTTTTACCTCAGTTGTTTCTGGATCTCTTGATTAGTGTGGATTAGTGGCTTCTCATCTTAGTCTCGTTGTTCTGACTTTCTCGCCTTTCGTGTGTTTCGCGGGCAACCCTGCTGGTGATTGGTCAGGGTAGCCGTTCGATTTTTTCGATGGTGATCGGAGGCGTGAGTTTCTGGCCTTCCGCGGGTGCGGATTGAATCTTGCGGACTATCTCGATGCCTTTGATGACGCGACCGAAAGCGGCGAAGCCTTGGCCGTCAGGGTTGCGCTTGCCGCCGAAATCGAGCTCGGTCTGTTCGGCGAGGCAGATGAAGAAATCCGAGGTGGCGCTGTCGGGTGCCGCTCGCGCCATCGAGAGCGTGCCGTCACTGTGCTTCAAACCGGTGATGCTGGTCCGTTCGAGGGTGATTGGAGCCCAATCTTTATCGGCGAACTCGGGGTTAACGCCTCCTTGGATCACTTCAATTTTCACGGCGGTGTTCTGCTGGTTGTCGGGTTGTCGCGTGACGCTGCGATGAAATTGTCCGCCGGTGTAGCGTCCGGCTTCGACGTACTTCAAAAAGTTGGCGACCGTTCGGGGCGCGTGCGCGGCGTCGAGTTCGACGTCGATGATGCCGAGCTTGGTGTGGAGGCGGAGGTGGGGTTCGGCGGCGGCGGTTCCTAGCAAGAGGAGACTCAGTGTAAGAAAACGTCGAAAGCGGCTGGGTGATTTTTCGATTAGATTAATAGAGTTCTTTTACGCTTTGATGAGTTTGAAAACGGTTACTTCGGGACGGACGTTGAAGCGAACACGCAAGAGGTGACCAACGCCGCGACTGATATACAATTGTCGTCCGCCGGAGAGGGCGAATTCACCGGCAGTGTAGCGACGATTCTTAACCGGCAGCAATGGTGCCGGTAGAAAAGGCGGTTTGCATTGTCCGCCGTGCGTGTGACCAGAAAAAATCCAACCGTGATAGTCAGCCCATCCCGGTAAATCGCACGTATCGGGATTGTGACTGAGGACGATCGCCGGTTGGTCGGACGTGAGCTCTGAAAGCACGGGCAATGGGGCGAATCTTCCCGCCCATAGATCATCAAGGCCGATAATTTTTAGACCGGAAACTGCGCTGGATTGGTTGCGCAGAACGGTGCAGCCGGCTTCGGAAAGGACGTGGGAGATATTGTCAGCGACCACTGGCTCGGACCAATTTCGGCCGTAGTCGTGATTTCCGAGAATCGCAAAGGTGCCCAGTTTCCCTCGTGGAAAATCTGCGGAGACTCGGCCTGGCCTGCTCGATGGTCTTTGGGCCGGCATAGCTAATGAGATCGCCAGTGTGGATGACAATGTCCGGGTTGAGCGCAGTGATCGCTTTGAAGACGGTGGTGATATAGGCATCATCCACCTGCGGACCAATGTGGGTATCACTGAGCTGAATCAGGATTTTTCCGGCGAGCGCCGGAGGAAGATTGGCGATTGGGAGGTCGCGGAAAACATATTCGATCCAGGTTGGCTCCAGGCGCCAGGTGTAGAGACCAGTTGCTGCAATGATTCCCACGAGAAACCGGCGGCGCGTGAGAAGCGGAGGGGGGCGGGGAGTGATCACGATGCGTCGTTGGGGTTCGTGATACGACTGGTCCGGCGCATCCAGTGAGCGCGGGATGGATCCGCTTCTACAGTAAGGATGCCTGACTGCCATTGGAAGGCTTCAGACCGATGGCGTGGTAGCCTTTCGGGGTGAGGATGCGGCCTTGGGCGGTGCGGGCGAGGTAGCCTTCTTGGATGAGGAATGGCTCGTGGACTTCCTCGAGAGTCTCGGCTTCTTCGCCGACGGCGATGGCGATCGTGCCGAGGCCGACGGGGCCGCCCGCATAATTTTCGGCCATCAAGCGCAGCACGCGTTTGTCCATTTCGTCCAATCCGGCGGCGTCGATTTCAAGGAGCTCGAGCGCGGCGGCGGCGACGGGCTGCGTGATTTTGCCTTTCGCTTTTTCGGACGCGTAGTCGCGGCAGAAATTAATCAGGTTGTTCGCAATGCGCGGGGTGCCGCGCGCGCGGGTCGCGATTTCCTGGGCGCCACCGGCGTCGAGATCGACTTTGAGCAAGCCACAGCTGCGGGTGACAATACCTTCCAGCGTGGCGTGGTCGTAGTAGTCGAGGCGCGTATTAAGCGTGAAGCGCGAGCGCAGCGGCGCCGTGAGTAGGCCGGCGCGCGTCGTGGCACCGATCAGTGTGAAGCGCGGGATGGAAAGGCGGACGCTGCGGGCGTTCGGGCCTTGATCGATCATGATATCGAGGCGAAAATCTTCCATCGCGCTGTAGAGGTATTCCTCAACGGTTTTTGGGATGCGGTGGATTTCGTCGATGAAGAGGATGTCGCCTTCCTCCATGTTGGTGAGCAGGCCGGCGAGATCACCGGCTTTCTCAATGACGGGACCCGACGTGACGCGGACCGTGCGACCGAGTTCGTGACCGAGGATGAAGGCAAGCGTGGTCTTGCCGAGTCCGGGCGGGCCGGAGAGCAGAATGTGATTCAGTGCTTCACCTCGGCGTTTGGCGGCGCCGACCATGACCTTGAGGCGTTCGATGGTTTTGGGCTGTCCGGAAAAATCGGAGAACGACAGCGGGCGCAGCGCGGCCTCGACCGGCGACACGGGAGTCGCGAGCGCGGAGGTGATGAAATTCGTGCCCGTGGCTGCGGCAGCCATTTTGGATTTTGGATTCTCGATTTTGGATTGGGACACGGCGGAGGGATTTATGATTCGAGATTTGTGATTGGCGGAATCGGATCGGCGGACTGGTTAGAGGAGGTTTCTGGATTTGTCAGATAAATCGTAAATCAAAAATCCAGAATCAAAAATGACTAAGCTCACTTCCACTCGACGTCGGCGCCGAGGCTGCGGAGGTTTTCGACGAAATTCGGGTGGGCGCGTTTGATGGTATCGGCGTTTTTCACCACGCTCTTGCCGGGAATACTGGCGGCGACCATGTACAACGCGACGGCGGCGCGGATGATATACGGCGCCTCGACGACCGCGGGACGAAGCGGCTTGGCGCCGAAGACCGTGATGCGGTGCGGATCGCTGACGACGACGTGTGCGCCGAATTTTGAAAGCTCCGACATCCAGGTGAAGCC
>JANYFP010000531.1 GCA_025362555.1 Verrucomicrobiota bacterium | reverse complement strand
ACAACGCACCCGATCCCGCAAGCCGAGCACCAGATTTCGGTAATAAAATGACCACGTCGGATTACCGTGCACCATGACGACCGCTTCGTCGCCCTTTCCTTCGTCAAGATAACTCATGATGCCGCGACCGGTATCGAACCGTTTCGGTTCGAATGGATACAGCGTGCGCAACGAGTCAGGCAGTGGTGACGACATATTCAATTGAGGAAACAATCCGACGGAATTAACCACGGATTACACCGATTGACCCGGATGGGCGGGATCATGACCAACACGAGGAAATGGGGAATCGAACACACCGATTTCACTGAGCGGATGCCGCAGTCGGTAAATTTCCTATTCGATGCTTTATCCGTGTTCATCCGTAAAATCCGTGGTTGAAAATCCGCAGTTCAGGCCGATCACCACTCGACCGCGAGCATCAGGCTGTTAATTCCACTGCCAATCCCGAGGAGCGCAACTTGGTCACCTGATTTTACGGCACCCTGCTCTACCGCCAGAGCCAACGCGGTCGGCAACGCCGCAGAACCCGTGTTGCCCAGTGTTTCGAAGGTAGAAAAATCACGGTTCAAATCCAACCCGACCGTTTCATAGAGTTTCCGGCGGTGCGTGCTCCCAACCTGGTGGCAAATAATTCGATCCGGCGTCGCGCGCGTCCAGCCGCTTTCCTGTTCAAATAAATTCCACGTCTCAAGCGCGACCTGCACTCCGGCCAGAAGCAATTGCTCTGAATCTGTCTGCATCTGCAGGCCGCCGCCGGCCGTATCGCCCTGGCAAAGTTCACTGTATTGCGTCGCCGCCACGGCCGCGCCCGCGAGCAACCGGTGCTTCGGCCCGGCAGGCAATAAATCCTCATGGCAAACGATGGCCGCGACGGCACCGGAACCGATCGTGAGATTCGCAAAGAACGGTTTAATATCGTTGCGACTCAGCGCGGGATTCAGGAGTTGCTGCAAGGTCTGCTCCACCAACGGACGCCCGTTCTCACCTGCGACAACCAGTCCGCAACGAATTTGTCCCGAGTCGATCATCGCCGCCAGCGTGACGAGTCCATTCAGAAATCCGAGACACGCATTGGACAAATCGAAAACCTGGGCGCGTGGGCCGAGACCAATTTTATGGTGCGCAAACGACGCCGTAGCGGGCTCCAGCATGTCACGTGAAACGGCACAGTGAATGAATGCTTCGATCTGCTCCGCTTTGAAGGCGGAATTTTTCAACACGGCGCGCCCGGCGGCCGCACTCGCGTCAGACGGGCGCGTGCCCGTCGCCCACATGCGGCGGGCCTTGATGCCGGTCATCAGTTCCAACCGGCCGACGGGCAGTTTGAGCCGGTCGTACACCGGACGCAGTTGTTCCTCGATCTGCGCGGAGGTCCAAATTTCCTCGGGCAGCACGGTCGTCAAGGACTCGATACAGGCGTGGCGAAAACGCATAGCGGTTATTTTTCCGGCCGCATGGCGAGCCGGATGATATCCTTGTCGAAGAAATTGCTCCCGAGCCCGGCATCAACCACGACCGTGCCGGCGTTGATGCCGCTGCTGCGTTCGCTGAGGAGGAACAAAGCGACATTGGCGACTTCCTGTGTCTCCAGATTGCGCTTACGAAAAGTCAGTTTCTCCGCGTAAAGATAACTCTCCACGTATCCCGGAATTCCTGCGGATGCGCTCGTTTTGAGCGGGCCCGCGCCGACGACATTGAAACGCACTTCGGTGTCAGCGCTAAATGACTTGGCAAGAAAACGCGCCGCCGATTCGAGCGCTGCTTTGATCGGGCCCATGTAGCCGTAATTATCCGGAGTTACCGTCAGTGACGAAATGCCGATCGTGACCACGGAAGCATTTCGCGCCAGATGTGGCTTCAGCGCGTTGGCCAATTCGACGAATGAAAACGCTGAGATCGCATTCGCTTGGAGAAAATCCTTTCGCTTCGTCTCATGGAACGCCTTGAAGCCTTCGCTGTAATTCGCGAAGGCGATCGAATGCACGACGCCATGCAAGGGTGCGAGCCCGGCCGAAGCTACTGCCGCAGCCAGTCGCGTGCAGGCCCCCTCTTCCTCGACGTCGCACAAAAAAACGGGCTTGCCGGCGAGCTGCGTCTCCAGGGATTTTTTCCGCGCTTCAGAACGCACACTGTAAATAACGCGCGCGCCCTGCTCTTCCAAGGACTTCGCGATGTGCCAGGCCACGCTCTTGCGATTGGCCACGCCCATCACGAGGAAGGTCTTGCCGGTGACGTTGAGGAAATCGGTCATGCTGGCTTGTCCGGAGTTTTCCAGGCCACCGAGAAATCCACATTCAGCACGCGCTTGTCCCCGTTTTTGATGTTGCCCGACATCATATAAAATCCACCGGCGGTCTCGTTGATCTTTACTTCAATGAGCGTGGTGTCGCCCGGATAAACCGGACTGCGAAAGCGGACGTTTTCCACTTTGGCCAGCAACGGCACGCCTTCCTGTTTTCCTTCGCCCGCAAATTTGCGGGCCAGCAAAAGAGCTCCCGTTTGAAAAACAGATTCGCACAACAATACGCCGGGCGTGATCGGAGCATCCGGATAATGGCCCTTGTAGAAATCTTCCTCGGCACGCCACGTGCGCTTGGCAATCAGCGAATCACCGGTGTGGGAAACGATCTCGTCGACAAATAGAAATGGCGGACGATGGGGAATGAGTTGGGTGACTTGGTTCACAGGGAAAAAGAAATGGAATTAAGCAGAAGTACTGCCCACGAAACACATGAAAAATGCGAAAGCAGATTTTTTTTGGCGTCTTGGGTCGGGTAATTCATTTCGCGTGTTTCGCGGGCATCGCGTGATTTTCAGGCGCCAGCACCCAGAGCTTCGGCCACTCGCTTTTTCTGAGTGAGGAATTTGTCCATTTGATTGGAGACAATCACACCGTAATTGATCGTTCCAAGCCAGCCTGACATGATGATACCAACGGATCCGGCGTGAAAAAGGCCGGGCAACTGGTTGGGGAGGTCCATGGAGACTTTCAGTCCTTCGAATTTGGTGCCAAATGATGTGCCGGCCCAATGCCGCGTGTAATGCTCAATGGTGCACGGGGTGGCGGCCTCGGTCCAATCAAGTTTACCGCGAACATCCGGAATATGCCGCTCCAACGCCGTGATCGATTCCTCGATCAATCGCGCCTTCTGTTTGGCGTATTCCTCCTCGGTCAGATTCTTCCAGGCCTCGTACGTGGAATTGAGCGAGCAAACCACCGTGTAGCGATCTGAGCCAGGCCGTGTGTCGGGATAATAGACGGAAAAAGTGCGACTGGTCGTGTGCAGATCAATCAGGTCGGTGCTGGAAAATGTCGGGGCATCCGAGGTGAAAACCAAGTCCCCGATGTGCGGGATGGATTCACCCTTTTTAATGCCGAGATAAACTTGGCAGGAACTGGTGTTGGTTCGGACGGCTTTGGTTTCCGCCACAAATTCCGGCGTGAAATTTTCCTCTCCGGCGATGCGGAGAACTGTGTTTTTGATGTTGGAGTTCGACAGAACACTGTCGCATCGAATCGTCCGACCGTTCGCCACCACGCCGGTCACGTGCTTTTTGCCCTCGCGGGTCTCGGTTAAAATTTTCTCGACGACGACATGTTTGCGCACTTCCACCCCGTTCTTTTTGAGCTCTTCGGTCATTTTACGGATGAGCACATCCGACCCACCGCGAAAGGTATAAACGCCTTTGCTCATGAAGTTCGAGAACACGATGCCAAAGGTAATCGCCGGATCATCGAGCGTGGAACCGTTGGCGTACGCGATTGGCTCCATCAAAAAGCGAGTGACGTCGTCGCGTCCGGGAAAGTAGCGGGCAAACATCTGGCCTGTCGTCTCGGGATTATTGTCGTAGAAATTCATCGCCCGCAGATCGGTGAAAAAGCGTTCGACCGTTTCTGCCGGAATCTTGAAATTCTCGATTAGGAGTCGGGTGAAATCATCGCGATCAAATGTCGTATCGATTTGGAATTGCGGATTGATGAAACGAATCCCCTTCAACTGGACGATCGAGTCGGCGATATCCTGGCTCCAGTACTTGCGCACTGATTTGATCATGCCCATCGGGAAACCATGCAGCGAGATATCGAAAATGTGTCCGCCTTTGCGCGTGAACCACGTCGCGAGGCCGCCCAGTTGATAGTGATGCTCAAGCAGGAGAACTTTGTGGCCGCATTTGGCCAAAGTATTGGCGCCAGTCAGGCCGCCAAGCCCGCTGCCAATTACCACTACATCATAGTGATCTGAAATTCCTTTGAGCCAATCGTATGCCATGGATTCGCCGAGGTAAGTTTGGCGCGTTGCAAAGCGCAACGCGGAAGTTTTTTTCGATCCAAAATCGGATTTCGACAGAAATGGCGGTACAGTGGTTTTTCGCTATTTTCGTTGGGTGATGGCAAAATGAGCTTCGCCCAAACCCAAGCCGGAGGAGGTGACCGCTAA
>JANYFP010000496.1 GCA_025362555.1 Verrucomicrobiota bacterium | reverse complement strand
GACGCGGATCAGTTGCTGCCGTGTGGGTCGCTGGCGGCGCGGCCGCGGAAGGCGAGTTCCACGGTATTGGCGTCGAAGCCGATCGGTAGAAGTTTGCGCAATTCCTTGATCGTGTCGGCGGGCAGTTCGATGTCGTGCACTTGGCCGGTGGTGTCGTCGTGGAAATGCGCGTGCTCGTGTAAATTCGGGCAGTAGCGAGTGGGTGCGCGTTCCAAATTCACTTGGCGGACGAGGCCGCAGTGGACGAGGGTTTCGAGACAATTGTAAACGGTCGCGAGCGAGATCGTGGGCATCTGCGATTTCACACGGACATAGATTTCGTCGGCGGTGGGGTGGTCGCGTTTCTCTAGAATGACTTTGAAAACCACTTCGCGCTGGGGGGTGGGCCGAAGTCCGCTGTCGGTGAGCTGTTTGGCGAGGGCGGCACAACTTTTTGCGGTAGAGTTCATGGGATAGATGGGATAAAACGAATTAGAATAAGACCAGATTGCAACATGGATTTAGAATAATTCTAAACAGGAAACTGTCATATTTCTTATCCTCCTGACTCGCCGCTAGTTTTGCTGACAAAAAAGGCGCCCGAGGGCGCCTTTGCGTAAAACGGAGAGGGGATATTTGCCTCAGCGGTGCGTCACTGCCGGGAGCTGATTTTTACCTGAGGACTCTGGGGGGATGACTTCGGCGTCAGACTCTTCGATTTCCGCCGGCTGGGCTTGTTTTGACGTTTTTCCGCCGACGAGTTGAACGAGTTCGTGGACGCTTTGCTGTAAGGTGGCGGACTGAGCGGTGAGTTCTTGGGCGACACTGGCGCCTTCTTCGGCGCGGGCGGCACTGGCTTGGACCACTTTGTCCATCTGGCTGACGGCCACATTTACTTGCTCGATGCCTTGGGTTTGTTCGCTGGAAGCGGTGGCGATTTCGCCGACGAGTTCGTCAACTTGGCGGGACTTGGTGGCGATTTCCTGGAG
This sequence comes from Verrucomicrobiota bacterium, assembly GCA_025362555.1. GTDB lineage: Bacteria > Verrucomicrobiota > Verrucomicrobiia > Opitutales > Opitutaceae > Lacunisphaera. Next base: position 4,585 of record JANYFP010000496.1, on the reverse strand, counting down.
ACCGGCGGCGACTTTAGCGCACACTTCGGCGCCGTGGCGGCTCTTGGAGACGGAGTCATCGATTTTGTCGGCGGTTTCCTTGGCGGCGGTGGCGCTGCGTTGGGCGAGCGCGCGTACTTCTTCGGCGACGACCGCGAAGCCCATGCCGGCATCGCCGGCGCGCGCGGCTTCGACGGCGGCATTCAGGGCAAGAATGTTGGTTTGAAAGGCGATTTCGTCGATGGTCTTGATGATTTTTGCGATCCCGTCGCTGGAGGCTTTGATGGCGTCCATCGCGAGGTTCATCGCCTGAACGTCGTGGGTGCCGGCATCGGCGGCCGTGCGGGTTTGACGGGTGAGCTCGTTGGCGCGGTGGGCGCTGTCGGAATTGCGCTTCGCCATGCTGGAGATTTCCTCGAGCGAGGCACTGGTTTCCTCAAGTGAGGCGGCCTGCTCGGAGGCGCCGTCGGCGAGGACCATGCTGTTTTGGGAAATCAACGTGGAGGAGTTCGTGTTGGCATCAGCGGCATCGCTGAGCTGGCGGATGACCGCGGCGAATGGTTTGGGAATGCTGCGCGCCACGAGGAAGGAAAGGAGGAAGAGTCCGGCGAGGCCGAGGCCGGCAGTGGTCGAGACCGTGACGTTGAACGCATGGAAACCTTGGGCGGATACTTCGTTGGTCAGTTTGGCTTCGGCTTCAATGGATTCGCTCAGCGCGGCCATGATTCCTTCCATTTCGTGAAAGGATTCTTGCAGGAGGGGGTTGGATGCTTGGGCGGCGGCCTCGCTCTTGCGAGCAAGGGCGAGAGTTTCGCCGGTTGCTTTGAAATATTTTTCCATCGGTCCGGCGACGGCCTTGAGTTTGGTGTTGGCGTCAGTTCCGAGATCGCGGTTGGAGTTTTCCTGCATTTGGGCGCGGAATTGCCCGACGTGGTCTTTATAGTCTTTTTCGATGAGCGTTAACGCGGCATCGTCCTGAATGCGCGCCGCCAGGATGGCGGCGGTGGCGTCACCGCGAAGTGCATCATGCATCTGGTCGGCGTCTTGCTGGGCCTTCAATGCGACACTGAGCAGGAGCACGCGGTCATTATTCGTGCGGATGACGGCGAATTGTTTGAAAACGCCGACGAGGACCACCGCGAGCATGAGAGTGGCGGCGAGGGTGATGCTGAAAACTTTATGGCTGACGGATAATTTCATGGGAGAAGGCGGTTAAAAGCGGACGCTAAGTCCGGAGAAGAGATTGAGGTCGTCGGCCGCGCGACTGAGGCCGATGTTGGCACCGAGGTCGAACTGTACGTGCTTGCTGACCCCGTAGGTCAGACCGACGTCAAAGGTGGCAATATCCGCGCCGTGAGTGAGCACGGTTGCGAGTTCAAGATACCCGCCGAGTTTGCCGGCAATGTCGTGGCCGACTGTGACACTGTTGACCCACTCGGTCGTGTACCCGTTGTCGGACTCGTTGCGGACGATATCGATTTCGGTCATGGCACCGAGATCCCAGCCGCCGGGTAAGTTGTGCGCGTACGGGACGATGAGGCCGCCCTCGACCGATTTGTTGCCGAGACCGTGTTGGTTGGTCGGCCATTTGACGAAGGGCATGAGACCGAACGCGCTGTCGCCGCCATCGTTGCCCCAGAAATTAATTTTCAACCGCGAGGTGATGTCGCCGAATCCGCTGCGACTCTCGCGGGCTCCGGAAATGCGGTCGTGCTGGCGAACCCGGGTGTACGGTTCAAGCACGGTTTGCAGATCGATATTCGAAGTCAGACCGAGCTTAAGATTGATGTTCGCGAACGACAGCGCGCTGGCTTTCACATCGCCTCCGCCGGAGGTGTCATGATCGCGGGTGTAGCTGAAGAGATCCATTTCGAGCTGCCACCATCCGGCATCGACCGTGAAGGGACTTTCGGTGAGGTCCGGGCGGTCGGTGTTCAATTCGCGCAGTTGCGATTCAGGCGTGCGGTTGAAGGCTGTGTACGCGGACTTGTCGGGAGCAGGAGTACTCTTTGCAATGCTGACAAGGACAAGCGGCAGCGCGAACGCTGTCGCAAAAAACGTGGATTTTTTGGACATGGTTAAAGAGTAACTCCGGTCTAATCGGCCCCACCGGGTGATATTTTAGGGTTTATTGGGCAATCAGGGATTAATCAGACAAGTTTTGGTGACGATATTTCGTGTTTCTGCTGCGGTGCGAGCCCGAACGGCTTGACTTACCTGGGGTGATCACAACTTTGCAAATCCGTCCGATGCGTCGCTTTTCAACTCTTTTAATTTACCTGACGCTGGCGCTCTGGCTGCCGGCGACCCAACACTGTGCATTGGAAGCAGTGGGTCTGGTGTCTGCAACTTGCAGCGACGGCAGTGCAGCCGATCACTGCGGTGAGAACGATGCCTGTGGCACGGTCGAAAGTGGAACGTACAAACCCGCAGCCAATGCGTTCAAGACCCTCGCGCCCGATCTGATCGTTTGTGCGCGTTATTTTTTCTCCCAGTTGGTGCAAGCGAAAGCAGCTCGTGCGCTGGCTGCTTTGCCCCGAAAAACAGTTGATCGGCCACGGGATTGGGTTTCGACCTGGCATTTTGTGCGACGGGCAGCGCCATCACCGCGCGCTCCGTCCCGGTCTCTCGCCTGATTAGTCCCTGCGCGGACTGATCGGCGTTTTTTTATTCTGCGCTGACGCGTGCGCGCGTCGCGTTGTTCCGGGCCGTGCTGCGCCCGCATTTGTCCACCACTTCATTTCCAAATAACATGATCGTTTCAAAATCTTATTTTCTCCTGTTTTCCATCGGAGTTACCCTAGGCTTCATCCCGCCGGCTCTTCGCGCCGATGAACCAATCCCTTCGTCTGTGCCCGCTGAGTCGGTGGCGGACAATAAGCTGACTTTGGAGTCGGCGATTGCCGAGGCTGTTGCGCAAAGCTCCGCGCTGCGCGTGATCGAAGCTGACATCGACTCCGCCCGCGGCGAGACGCTCACCGCGCAAACCCGACCGAGTCCCGAACTCCTCTTCGCTCCCGGATTGAAGCATGTGCGTGAAGGCGACAGTTCGCACCACGAGTTCAAGGGCACGCTCACCCTGACGCAGCAACTGGTCTTCGCGGGAAAGCGCGAGCTGCTCGGGTCGATTGCCGAGCGCAATGTTGAGTTGCGTAAACTCGGCATGGAAGGACTTCGCTTTCAACTTGCGGCAGCCGTGCGCAAGACGTTCTACGAACTGCTGGCCGCTCAAGGCGTCGTCGCACTCCGGCAACAACAGTTTGAGTCGGCGCAAACGTTTCAACAGGCCGCGACCAAACGCGCCGCCAGCGGCTACGCTTCTGATTTCGAGGCGGTCAAGAGTCGGGGCGATGTGATCAACGCGAAAAAATTGATTGTTGCCGCTGAAGGAGAGATCGCGGCGGCGCGCGTCGAACTGAATTCCCTCCTGGGCCGCGATCCTTCCGGCCCGCTCGAAGTTTCGGGTATCCTGACTGACGCTGCGCCGGAACGCACGTTGTCCGATCTACTCGCTGCTGCGCTGGCGGACAATCCGAGTCTGCGTGTGCAGGCAATGCTGGCGGAGATTGCAGGGCTCACCGTGCGTAAAGCGCGGCTGGCGCGGAAACCGGAAATTTCCGTCGGACCGTCACTGGAATACAGCAAGTCGGAACAGGTTTTCAGTCTCAGTGCCACCGTGTCGCTGCCGAACAAGAATTACGGGAAGGGGGAACTCCAGACGGCGACCGCCGAGCAGCGAAAAGTCCTCGCCGAAACGGAACGTCTTCGCCGCGAAATTACCGGCGCAATCACGAAAGCCGCCACGCAACTCGCGACCGCCCGCAATCAGCTCGCGCTCTATGCGCCCGCCTATCTCGAACAGCTCAAGATCGTAGTCGAGCAGGCAGAGAAGAGCTACGCGCAAAACGCGACCTCACTCCTCATCTACCTCGACGCCAAGCGCACGTATTTCGACACACTCGCCGACTATTACGAAGCTGTGGCCAGCGTCGCCACGCACCGCGCCGAACTCGAATCAGCGGTCGGCGTGCCCCTCGAATCCAAAACTTCCAAAACCAATCCTTGATCCCTTTATGAAATTATTCCTTCTCCGCAGCACGGCTGCACTCGCCCTCCTCGCCGCACTGAATGGCTGCAGCAAAAAAGAAGCCGTCGCGTCACCAGAAGACAAGGCTGAGGCCAAACCCGAGGATAACATCGTCACCCTGACGAAAGAAAACCTCGCGCGAGTCGCCATCAAAAACGAGACCGTCGTTCGCGGCAGTCTCGATATGATGCTCAAGGCCGTTGGTCGCGTCGCCGAAAATCTCAACAAGACCGCCAAGGTCCGCGCCACTTTCGAGGGCCGGCTCATCAAACTTAACTTCGATCTCAACGAGAGCGTTAAAACCGGCGACGTGATGGGCTTGGTCGAGGCGCCGGAACTGCTCGGCAAATCTCTTGAACTCAAAGCTCCGATCGACGGCCACATCACAGAACGCAAAAGCACCGTGGGGGAACACATCGGCAAAGAGACCGAAGTTTATACTATCAGCGATCCGACCAATTTGTGGGTCCTTGCTGAAATCAAGGAACGCGACATCGGCGCGGTGCAGGTCGGGCAGGA
>JANYFP010000529.1 GCA_025362555.1 Verrucomicrobiota bacterium | reverse complement strand
CAAGCCGGCGCGCTGTTCAACTCACTCTCGGTTTACGACAACCTCGCGCTCTATCCGCGCGAACAGCGGCTGTGCAAGGAAAGCGGCATTCGCGACCGCGTGATGAACGCCCTCACGATCCTATCCCTCGAAAAAGCCGTGAATAAATTCCCTTCGGAACTTTCCGGCGGTATGAAGAAACGCGTGGCCATCGCCCGCGCCCTCGTGATGGAACCGCAGCTTTTGCTCTACGACGAACCCACCTCGGAACTCGATCCTGTCATGGGCGCAACCATCAGCGAAATCATCGCCACGCTACGCGAACAAACCGCCGTCACGAGCATCGTCGTCACTCACGATCGTTCGCTCGCCTTCAGCATCGCGGATCGCGTCGCGATCATCATGGACGGCCGCATCTGCGCCATCGGCAAACCCGCGGAAGTCCGCGAGTCCAAGGATCCCGCCATCGCCAATTTCCTCAACCCGGTCATCGATCTTAAGAATCCTCGTTTTAAACAACTGGAGAACTCCCATGAATAACTCACAACAAGCCATCCGCGTCGGGCTTTTCTTCGTCCTCGGCCTCGCGCTCGCCTGGATCACATTCGAGTCGCTGAACGGCGGCCATCTTTTCAAACAAAGTGGCTACACCGTGATCGCCGGCTTCACGAATTTGAAGGGCCTGAAAATTGGCGACGATGTCCTCATGGCTGGCGTCAAAATCGGCTCGGTGGGCAACACGCGCCTGGGTAACCAGCGCGTCGAAGCCGTCCTCACGATATTACCTAAAGTGAAAATCCCCAACGATGCCGTCGCCAGCGTCGAGGTCTCCAGTCTGCTCGGCGCCAATTATCTCGGCGTAAGCTTCGGCACTCCGACTTCGCCTACTCTGAACGATGGCGACGAAATCAAAACCAAAAACACCATCGATATGAACGAGGTGATCAGCCAACTGGGCAACCTCGGCTCCAAGCTCGAACAGGTGATGGGCGACATCAGTAAAACCATGGGCGGCGGTGGCGGCAGCGAAAATCTTTTCCAGAAAATCGACAAGCTCGTCACCGACAATGGCCCCAAGCTCACCGCCACCGTCAGCAACTTAAATGAGATCACCGCGAAACTCAAAAGCGGCGAAGGCACCCTTGGCCGACTCATCAATGATTCCAAATTACACGACGAACTGCTGGCCTCGGTCAGCGAGATCAAACTCGCCGCCGCTGACGCCCGGACCTTCATGAGCGAAACCAAGGGAATTGTGGCCGACGTCAAGACAGGCAAGGGTGCCTTGGGCGTCTTGCTCTACGACGAGGGCACAGCGAACAGCATCAAAGTCACCGCGAACAATCTGCGCGAACTCTCGGAAAAACTCAACGGCGGCAAGGGCACGTTGGGCAAGCTGATCTCCGACGATAAAATGTACGATGACCTGCAAGGCCTCATGAAGAAAGCCGACCGCGCCGTCGATGGCCTGGGCGACTCGGGACCAATCACCGCTGTCGGAGTGGTCGTCGGCAAGTTATTCTAAGCCGTACTCATGCAGTTGAATTGGGTGGAACGCGACCTCCGCCTTCGCCAAGGCTGCCCGCTTCGCACAAGTGCTACGGCGCGAGACGAGACGAGTGGCAAGCCGGACGTGTTTTCTCCTGCGCGCATCGCACCAACCCGCCGGAGGTGGGTCATTCTGCTGGCCAGCAAAATGACCCCAAGGCGCTTCGGGATTCCCGCTCACAAACCAGTCGTCACCTGCAACTATAGCTCGGCAAGCCAGCGGGTTGAGGTCAACCCGCTTCACCTTCAATTGGATCAATGCGGGCCAATACCACTGGCTCTTGAAAGTTAGAATTTAGGGAGGGGCCAACGACCCTCAGGGTGCGCAGGGCGATTTAGGGCAATCGCCTCTACCTCTCCATTGTCCAACAAAGGCCTAAATCTTAATAGCCGCTGATATAAAACCCGTGCCAACTCGCTCGCTGAGCAATCGGCTGAGCGGAAAATCCCCGCTTCCGTCGTAAGACAACACCCACCGAACGGGCCGGCTCACCCGTGCCATCATCAATACGACCAGAGCGAGGCATCTCCTCTATCGCGCAGGCGTCATTTGTTGCCAGGTTATGCTGGAAGTCTGATTGGGATTGAAACTGGAATCATTGGAGTGCGTATAGTTTCCGTAACCGTCCGTCCAATGATATTGTTCAGAGCTGCTATGCTGGGAGGTGCCGGTGTACGGATCGTTCATCGTGTCCACGCCGCGAACGTAATCATCAAACTTGTCGTTTCCACTGCGGGCGGAAGCGGCTGATGAACTGGCATTGGATGCGGCACGCTGGCTGTCCATCGAGGCGATCATGGAATCGTTATTAGCGCTGATCTGCCGGCTCAGACGTCCCGCCGCTGCAATATTCGCGTAACCTTGCGCCAGGTTATTGTTGAACTGGTTGTTCAGTTGGGCGCGAATGCCGTCGGCGCGTTGCGTCCATTGCGGATTGGGCTGCACCGAATGGACGATGTAAGCGAGGACCTCGCGCCGTTTGTCGAGCGTGCCGCGCAGCGCTTTGAAACTGTGCACATGAACAAGTCCCCAGTTGGTTTGAACCGAGTGTCCTTGGGGACCATCATACGGAATTCTGGCGAGATAGTAGAGCGCGTAGAATTCCTCCTCCAGGGGCTGGCCGTTTTCTTCATACGTCACCTTGATTCCAACGCCCGTGTAGTCCTTTGGATCGAGTTTTAACATGGCCGCGAGCTTGGGCATTTCGCGCACACCCACGATTTGAAGACTGGGTTGATTGGGGTGATAAAATTGCACGATAGCGGAACGCAACGACTCGGGCGGCGACATGGGTTGAACGTTAAGCTGGCCGAGCGCTTTGGAGCCGGGACGATTGACCGCAGCGGCACCTTCCAGCCAGTAACACGACACGAGGGGAAAGAAAGTCACCGCCTCGGGCTTTGACGGATTCCACGTTCGCACAAAGGCCGAAACGGGAGAGGAGACGTCTTCATATTTCCAACGCACCTCGCCGGAAACCTGCCAGTTCTCCGGTGCCATCAAAGCGACAAAAGTCATGCCGCCCTGTTGTTGATCGGTGATGGTATGGACCACAAATTTTTCGCCACCGACCACGGTCGACCCAGCGAAGGCGGTGCATGAGCTAACCAGAAAAAGAAGGCACTTCGCCTTCGAAAGGTGACGATGAACAGCGCTGAATCGGATCATGGTCCATAGAGTGGGATAACCGGGAGGTTGGCGCAATCGATTAGAGATTTTTTCTAAAGCCTACTGAAATCGTGTCATTCTGAGCGTAGCAGAATCCAGATAAATATGTCCGTTGCTTTTCAGTACTGCAAATTTCCTATAGGGTCTGTCGGTTACTTGTGAATTCTCACCTGTCGTGCCAACAAACTTACCCGCTGATTTTTATGGCTCATGATCACTGAATTTCAGCAGGTGCGCCCTGCCGGGCGCGCCCCGAAAAAAAAGCCGGCCCACTCAGGGGCCGGCTTTTCAATTTCAAGTTCGATCACCGCAGACCGACTGCGGTCACTCCAATAAACTCATTTAGTCGGAACGCTCCACCTACAGATTGCGGATTACCATCACGCCAGAAGTTCAACTGAATGGATGCGGCTTAAACTTTCGGGCCGCCCTGCGATAGATTTCGCGCCCGGAGACGCAGGCCGTTGAGCCGAATAAAACCCGTCGCGTCGCTCTGATTGTACCAGCTCTTGACGCCTTCCATCGAAGCAATCTTGTCGTCGTAGAGGGAGTATTTCGATTTGCGACCGCATGTGATGATATTGCCCTTGTAGAGCTTCAACCGGACTGTGCCCGTGACGAACTTCTGGCTCTCATCAATCATGGCCTGCAACATTTCGCGCTCAGGCGCGAACCAGAAGCCATTGTAAACGAGTTCGGCGTATTTCGGAATAAATCCATCGCGCAAATGAAGCACCTCGCGATCCAGCGTGAGCGATTCCACCTGACGATGGGCCTGCATGAGAATCGTACCGCCGGGAGTTTCGTAGACACCACGGGATTTCATCCCGACGAAACGGTTCTCGACGAGGTCAACGCGGCCGATGCCGTGTTTGCCACCGAGTTTGTTGAGCGCTTTGAGCACGCCACCGGGCGTGAGTTTCTTACCGTTGACTGCGACGCAATTACCTTCGGCGAAATCGAGTTCGACGTATTCCGCTTTATCCGGCGCATCCTCGGGCGAAACAGAAAGTTTGAACATGCCCTTGTTTTCTTCGGTGGTTGGATCGAACCACGGATCTTCGAGAATGCCCGCTTCATAGGAAATATGGAGAAGGTTGCGATCCATCGAATAAGGTTTCTTGAGCGACGCCTCGACGGGAATCTTGTGCTTGGCGCAGTAGGCAATCATCTCGGCGCGTCCGGGAAATTCGGCGCGATAATTCTCTAATTTCCAAGGCGCGATAATTTCCAAATCGGGCGCGAGCGCCATGTAAGTGAGCTCGAAGCGGCATTGATCATTGCCCTTGCCGGTGGCGCCGTGGGCGACGGTGTCAGCCTTTTCCTTGCGCGCAATGTCGACCTGCGCCTTAGCGATAAGCGGGCGTGCGATCGAAGTGCCGAGGTAATATTGGCCTTCGTAAATCGCGTTGGCGCGAATCATCGGATAAATGTAATCGCGAGCAAACTCCTCGACCAAATCGAGCGTGTAGTGCTTGGACGCGCCAGTCTTCTTGGCTTTTTTATCGAGGCCTTTCAGCTCCTCTTCCTGACCGACGTCAGCCGCGAACGTGACGATTTCGGCGTCGTAGGTTTCCTTGAGCCATTTAACGATGACGGAGGTGTCGAGACCACCGGAGTAAGCGAGTACGATCTTCATAATTGAAACGGAGTGTTGATATTCACTCCCGCCGCGCAAAGAAAAAATCCCGGATTTAAGGCAAATTCAGTCTGATTTTCGCCAACCCAACCTGCAGTGTCGTACCTCGCCCAAAGCACGAACGTCTCAATCACGAGCGGGCCACCAGTGTGGCCACAATGGCCTTCTGCACGTGCAAACGGTTTTCGGCTTCGTCGAAAATCACGCACCGGGGATGATCGAGCACTTCCTGGGTCACTTCTTCACCCTCGTGTGCTGGCAGGCAATGCATGAAAAGCGCATCCGGCTTGGCCGCCGCGAAAACCTTTCCGGTCACCGAATAGGGAGCCATCAAGCGGATCCGCTCCTTGCTTTCTTCCTCCTTGCCCATGCTGACCCACACATCGGTGTAGACGATGTCCGCATCCTTCACGGCTTCGAACGGATCGTGTGTGAAATGATAGCCGCCGGCGAAACCTTCCTGCGAGAGCAACGCATCAATTTCCGCTCCGGGCGCGTAACCCTCAGGCCCGGAGAGCGAGATCTTCATGCCAAAATGATTTGCGCCCAGAATCCAAGAGTTCGCCATGTTGCACGCGGTGTCCCCGAGGAAAGCGATCTTCCGTCCCTGCAACGAAGCAAGCAGATCACCACCCGCGCCAGCCCAGCGTTCCGCCGCAGTAAATGCGTCCGTATAAATTTGGCAGGGATGAAGAAAATCCGTGAGCGCGTTAATCACCGGCACTGAGCCGGCAGCGGCGAGACGTTCCAATTCACTATGCTCATACGTTCGCACCACCAGTCCGTGCACAAATCGCGATAATACCTTAGCGGTGTCCTCGATCGTTTCACCGCGGCCCAATTGGATGTCGTTTTTGTTGAGGAAAAGGGGATTTCCGCCGAGCTCGTGAATACCCACTTCAAACGAAACCCGCGTGCGCGTACTAGACTTCGAGAAGATCATCGCCCACGTCTGCTGAGCCAACACCTGGGACGTTTTGCGGCCACGCTGCGCCTTCAGTTCCCGCGCCAGCGCGAAAACTTCGCTCACTTGCTGCCGCGTGAAGTCTGTCTCTTTGAGGAAATGCTTCATGGAAAGGGTCAGCCTAGAACAGTCGTACCGCGCCGGACGAGGGAAAAAACACCCGGTTGCGGAAACTTTTTGGTCACGGCGACCCCGAGAAACCGTCCCCATCGACCCGCTAAATCTCGCTGGGAAACCAGTGTTGCTCGGCTGCGGCCTTACCTATCTTGGTGCGACCGCAACGGATAACCAACGCCTGGTAAAATCGATTGGCCTCCACCGGGTCCCGGCTTTTCAACCAACCCCCGGCGTGGTTAAGAATTTCAGCCGTCTGGTCGTCGTCGTTCGGCAGCAGCGCCGCTGCCCACCACGCCAGATCCGCCGCCCGATATCGATAGCTGAAACGCTTGGCGGGAATCGCGATAGTCGCGAGCCGTTCACTCTCCTCCTTGGTCGGAGAGAAAGCCCCCGCGTCCATTTTCAGCCGTTCCTCGGCCACTCCGTAATGGGAAAACGATCCACCCCATATCGCGTAATCCGGCTGCAGTTCCGCACCCATCAAAGCCATGCCTTCCTCACGCACCAGCTTGGCCGCGCGCCAAAACGCCATGGCTCGTTTTTTCGGACGCAGCGTAATGTTAAACCCCGCTTGAACGTCGGCCACATACGCCTTGAGCGTAACCCGATTTTTCGCACAGAAATAGACGGATGCCTCCTCGACCCGACCGGCCCGAACCAATCGGCGAGCCAACAATTCAGCCAGCTCAGGCTGCAACGACGGATGAGCTTCATCGCGAAAATCCGGTCGCATGACCTGCTGCCTACCCACCGTTTCCGGCCTGACGACCTCACCATTGTAGGGCTCATACAAAGGTCGCTCCGTTGGGTGATAGTTCGATTGGAAAATCTTCAATTCATCGATGGTCAGCAACCGCTCAGCCACGTACGCCGCGTCTTCCCAATGGGCTCCATCCAACCACGCCGTCAGCGCCGCCTCACAGTGATCGAGCGCCAGTTGTACGCGACCAAGTTCGCCCAATACCGTCGATCGATAAATTCCTGCCTGCGACGGTGACTCCGCCGCACGACTCAGTTCCTTTGCGCCCACGCAAAGCCGATTCTCGCGCAGCGCCAGCTTGGCCCGAATCCAGTGCGTCTCACCCGACGCATCCAACGCGAGCCCAGCCCACGTCTTCGCCAGATCAAACTCGCCGGCCTCATAAGCCAGCCACGCCAAACGATCCGCGTGCTCCACATCCTTCACCTGTGCCTTCACCAACGCCGCCGTCCACGCCCGCAACGGCGCAACCTCCGGCTCCGCGCCGTAATCGGAAACAAACCGCGCGAGAAACCACGCCGTGAGCACCCGACGCACCCGTGACTCCCGCGCCATTTCGCATTTTTGCTGATCATCGCTCGACGACGCTGCTGCCGCCGCCATCCGCAACGATTGATACGCCGACGCATCCCCGGTGGCGTATTGATCCAAATAAAGACTGATCGCACGGCCATAGTCCTGCAACGCCATCGCCCAATGCGCCTCGATGCCGTAGCTCGCACCCACGAGATTAATCGAATCGGCAAATCCCGCCTGCGCCAAACGGCGCGTTTCAGCAAACCACTGTTGTGCTTCATCGGGCGGAAAATCCCCCTCCGTGCTTCGGCCCATCATATACGCCGCCCACGTCGAGCGATACTGCCGCTCAGCCGCCGGCAGCGCTAGCAGCGCCCGCCATTCGGAGCGCGCGCCCTCGAAATCGTTTTCATACCACGCCTTGGTCCCCGCTAAATAATGCGCAAACTCCGGCGGCAATCCCGCCGGCATATCCCCGGGTTGCGCGACCGTATTATCCTCCACTCGCGCGCGCTGCTGCGTGCGATAACGCTGGTAAGCTGCCACGATTTTCCCCGCACTAGCTGCAGCTTCGCCGCGCTTGATCAATGCCTCGCGCAGCTCGTCCGTTTCCCGCGGATCCTCCTTGGCTTCTCCGTTCACCCCACGGGTCGGCGCTGCGGGCGTGGCGGCCAGCCGCTCAATCTCCACCGCGAAAAAACCTTCCGGCGCCGCGAGCATCGCCGTCGCGGGCAGATCAAGATAACGATTGGGAAAATCCGGGCCGCAAGCGAACACGCCGCAAGCGCCTAAAATGAAAAACGCCCCGATTCTACGGCGACGTGACAATTTGAGCAGTAAGGGAAGTTTCATGGGAAAAACGAATCCAACCAATCTTGCGCCGCCGCCCGGGAGCGATCCGCTCCTCCGCCACCGTCGGGGCCGCCGTCATCGCGATCACTCCGGACTTCACCGGACTTGCGGCCAACGCATAGCCGCGCAATCCATCCGCCGTGAGCACACTCGCCTCCCCGGACCACCGCGCGATCACCTTCGCCGGCGGGAGTGCATTTTGCTCACCGCGATTAACGACACTCACTTCAGCCAATCCCGCCAACGGCCAGCTCACGTCCACTTCCAACTGGGCAATCGGGAGACCTCCGTGCAGCACTACTTTTAGAGTGGCGATATCCCAATTCAATTGATCCCCCGCCACCGGAAGACGAAACCAGATTATTCCCGCGCATCCCGCTGGCTTCATTTCCACCAGCTTCCTCGCCAAAACCGCGATGGCAGATTCATCCGCTCTAACCGTGCGCACCTGCGTACCCGCTGGCCAATGCGGAAGCGGCCCTTCCGCCGCCAACGCGATAAACTGACCTGTCGCATTGAAAGCCAATCGATAACCATAAGTCGGCAGCGCCACCCGAAACGGCACCCCGATACGCTCGGCCTGTGCCACCCACAGCAAAGCCCGGTCAGGATCGCACAATTGAAAAACCCCATCGACACCCGATGGCTTTTCCAGCGAATGCACCTGCAGAATGTAGCCGTCCGCCGCTTGCGCCAACGTTGGAAAATTTTCTCGGCCCAACCAGTCGGGCAAGGCGGTGAACATGATTTTTGTCGGAGCAACGGCGATCCGCAGCGCATCAAGCCACAACCGATAACCCGCCAATTTTGACGACGCACAATCAAAGTCCACTTGCAGTTCAGTTGGCTCCACTCCGCCTGACCGAGCCGATTTTAGCAGATTGATCGCCACGTCCGTCAGGTAGCGCGCGGTCTCGTCGTCCGCAGAATATCGGCCGGCATACGGCCCGATCCGTAACACCAGTCCGACCGGACAGCCGTTGGCAGCGAGCGTAGCGTAGTTCACCGAGGACCGAAAGAGACGCGGCTGTTTTTTCTCCCAACTGATCTCTGCGGCGAGAACCGCGATACCGGAGACGTCGCGGTGCACCACGTCAATCGCCAGATAAACCGCGGGAGAAAATTGTCGCTGCCACACATAGACCTCCTGCGTGAAGGCCAGGAGCGAGTTCGCCTGAAACCAGACGAACCCCAAACCCAGCAGCCAGTGGCGAATCAATTGCATCGAGCCACTCTATCCGTCGCGCATGAAGCCATCGTGAAACCACGATGAAGTCCGAGTGAATTCGTTTACCCATCAGCCAATTTTTTTTGTGGGCAGGGTGCCCTCACCCTGCGGGTTTCGACGGCGCGTATTCAGAATTGTTCAAACTATTATCGGCCCACAGCGCCTACAAATGCTCCGCTCCGAATGTAGGAGCTTGCTCGCAAGCGATTCAGCGTACAGGTCGGCCGCGAGTATTCCGAACCGCTTGCAAGCAAGCTTGTGTAACCAACCTCATGAACCGAATTGAGGTAAGTCCGGTGGGGCGCGCGGAGCCTTGGCGGAGCGCAGCGCGCCCCAGCCGGAAGGACGGGGGTGCGCTTTCAATGGCAGGCGGCGGATTTTTGACTTACTTCTCTTTTTCCCGTCGTGTGTTTAAACGCAAGCTACGGAGGTCACACTCCGTTCGTTGGAGACAACGCCGGCGGGAATCGTTCCTTGGCTCGCGCGTGTTTTCACCGCCTGAAAAGGCAGCGTCCTTTTACTTGGCCACAAGCCTAAGCCGCGCGGGCTGTTTTCTGATCCACCACCTGCCATGAAAAAGAACCATATCCTCGGGATGGACATTGCACAGAAAAGCGCCGTGGCGCAACTCGATCGCGCTGATGGCACCCGTTGTTGGCAAACGACGCTAACGACTGATCAAGCGGGCTGGCAACAGCTCGAAAAATTACTGGCCGCGGCCGATGCCCGCTGGGCCGACACCAGCGTATTATTGGAAGCCACCGGAGTCTATCACCTGCCGTGGGCCGAGCGGCTCCATTCTGCCGGAGCGGAAGTTTACGTGCTTAACCCCCTGTTGGCTTGTCGACTGGAATCGGCCGCCAACGCCCTGCGCGGGCACAAGACCGATCGGGTCGATGTGCATCGACTCTGCGAATCCGGTCGGCTGTACGCCGACAAACTCGCGCGCTTCCGTTACCAACCGGACGCGGCACGCCAAGGACTCAAGCAACTGACCACCGCGCGAGCGCGGTTGCGTACGACGCTCACCAACCTCAAAAAAAGCTGCAAAAGCCATCTGGAGCTGGTGTTCCCGGCGCTGCTCGCCGCCAAACTCGATCCCGCCACCGCGCGAGCCGGCAAGATCATCACCGCTGCAGCCACCGCTGGGACTTGGCTCGCGTTGCCCGAAACAACGCGCCGAAAACTGGCGACGAATAAATGGCCAGAACTTGATCAGGCCTGTGCCGCCACACTCACTGATGAAGCTCTCGCTCAAGCGTGTGCTCCGGCTTTGCATGCGCTGCTCGCGGCCCAACGGGCTGTGGTCGCCCAACTGGCCGCTTGCGATGCGCGCATCGCGCTGCAACTGCCAGCAGAACGGGTCGCGTTGATCCAATCCTTGCCAGGCTTTGGGGATCGCACTGCGGCCGTGCTCGCGGCGTATCTGCCGACGTCCTTCGAAGGCTGGGGCAACTCCAAACAAATCACCGCCCGCCTCCAAGCCTACGTCGGAATGGATCCGCGCCTGCGCCAATCCGGCCAATGGTTCGGTAAAATCAAGATCTCCAAACGCGGCATCGGACCTGCGCGCACCGCCATGTATCAAGGGGCCTTTTGCGCGATCCCAAGAGATCCAGCCATGGCCACCTACTATCATGCATTGTGCGCCCGCGGCAAAACTCACAAACACGCGATGGTCGATCTCATGCGCAAACAACTCCGCCGCCTTGTCGCCGTCCTCGTTTCCAATCAACCTTATGTCCCGAGAACCCTCCTTGTTGCTTGACCATCCCTTACTGCCTGTCTCCACCAGCGGATCGCAGAAATTTCGGAATAGGTAAGCTGGGGTTGCTTTGTGCAACCGCCATCCAGTCGGCGCGAAAACTATTGGTTGAGCAAATGATCGGCGGCCAACAC
>JANYFP010000408.1 GCA_025362555.1 Verrucomicrobiota bacterium | reverse complement strand
CGGCAGCAGCAGGCCGATCAGAGTGATGATCGCGACAGTGCCGGCGGCCCAGCCGTATTCCGCGGGGGAACTGCGCAGGCTGCGGTCAATCGAAAGCAAGCGTCGGCGGCCGCGATCATTTTCGGCGGGCACAACGTAGATGTCGATATTCCCGCCCAGCTTGAGCAGCCGGTCTACGACGGTGCCGCGCAGGAGATCGCGCAGGCGGCGCTTTCGCGGCTTGCCGACGACGATTTGCGTGGCGTTTTGCTGGAGCGCGACGCGCACCAGTGCGACGGGAATATCGTCGTCATGGGTGACGATCACTTCGGCACCGAGCTCGCGCGCCAGAGCTAGATTTTTATCCAACAGGTGTTGATCTTCGGCCGGCAAGGCCACGGCGGGTTCGATATGCACTGCGACCCAGGGCGCGCCGAGGGCGGCGGCCATGCGCCGGGTCCAGCGCACCAGTTGGGTGGAAAAAGGACTGGAGCCGACGGCGACCAAGAGTCGCTCACCGCTGCGCCAGACCGTCTGTTTAGCGGAGCCGGCGCGCATGTGCCGGAGCTGGCGGTCCACGCGTTCCGCCGTGTAGCGCAGCGCCAGTTCCCTCAGGGCGGAGAGCAGGGAGTCTTTGAAAAATCCATCCTGCGCCGCCGCCGCGCGTTCACCCAAATAAACTTTTCCGTCGCGCAGCCGTTCGAGGAGGGTTTCAGGGGTCAGGTCAACGAGTTCGAGTTCATCGGCGAGATCCAGCACGGAGTCCGGCACCGTTTCCTGCTGGTTTGCTCCGGTGATCTGGCGGACCGTATCGGCGCGCGACTCGACGTGTTGAATGTTGAGCGTGGTGCAGACATCGATGCCGGCTTCGAGCAGTTCCACGACATCCTGCCAGCGTTTGGCGTGGCGCGAGCCGGGGGCGTTGGTGTGGGCGAGTTCGTCGACGACCACCAGTTTCGGCCGGCGGGTAAGGATGGCTTCAAGATCCATTTCACCGAGCTGGGTGCCGCGGTAATCAATGGCTTTGCGCGGGACGATGCTGAGGCCGGTGAGCAGCGCTTCCGTTTCCTTGCGCCCGTGGGTTTCGACGACGCCGATGATGATATCCGTGCCAGCCGCACGCTCCTGTTGCGCGGCGCGGAGCATGGCGTAAGTTTTGCCCACGCCCGGACACATCCCGAGAAAGACTTTCAGATGCGCCCGCTTGGATCGGACTTCTTCGGCGCGCAGCGCGGCCAGGAGGGCGTCGGGATCAGGTCGTGCGACAGGCATGGTTTTATCAATGACGGGTTATCGGCAAATTAGCACGGTGAATTGCGGTGGCATGCAGTCGTGCAGGGCCGGATGGCAAACGATTCGCACTCTCCTGCGAAGGGGATAATCATCGGGGTAGGTCGGGGTTTATCCCCGACATGTTTACCCATCGTGTCGGGCGTAAAGCCCGACCTACAGGGGAGCGGATCAAAGCCATGGTCGGTCGTGAGATTTAGTCATGGAGCTGATCGAGCAGCAGATTTAATTGCAGGACATTAATCCGGGTGGGACCGAATAGGCTGGTTTCGATCCGGCGATTGATCAGGGCGGATATTTTTTCCGGCGCGAGGTGGCGGGCACTGGCGACGCGCGGGATTTGCAGGCGCACCGCCTCAGGCGAGAGATCCGGGTCGAGCCCGCTGCCGCTGGTGGTGGTAAGGTCAGCGGGAATGGGAGTGGCTTCAGTCAGTTGATTTTGCGTGCGGAAATCTTTTTCATTGGCGGCGACCGCATCGCGCAACTTCGCGCTGGTCCAGGCCAGATTGCTGGCTCCGGAGGCGACGGTGGCGTAATCACCGGCCGATGGCCGTGGTGAAAAATAGCGTGGGTCGGTGGTTTTTTGCGCAAGCAAAGCGGAGCCCACGACGTGATCGTCCTGGGTCAGAACCGAGCCCTCGGCCGCGTGGTGGAAAAATAGCTGACCCACGGCCCAGACGGCGAGCGGATAGAGGCCTCCGCACAGCAAAGTCAGACCGGCAAGCAGGCGAAGGGATTGAAGGAAGGTTTTCATGGGAGGAGTTAGTTTAAGGTTTGGTGGAAACGGCTGGCGGCCATTCTATGCGGGATTTTCCAGCGGGTTCATGGCTCGGATCTTTGAGCCAAAAATAAGCGGCGAGAGCGGCGAGCAGGAGGAGAAATGCCAAGAAGACCACGTGTTCGCGGGGCAGCCGGCGCAGTGTTTTCATAACGGAATCAGGCGAGGTGCAGGGCGACGAGGGCGACGTCGATGGCCTTGATGCCGATGAAAGGAGCGACCAGACCGCCCACTCCGTAAATCAGGAGATTGCGGCGGAGGAGATTTGCTGCGGGAAGTGCGCGATACGTGACGCCGCGCAGAGCGAGCGGCACGAGGGCGATAATGATGAGCGCGTTAAATACCACTGCGCTCAGAATCGCACTTTGGGGTGAATGCAGCGCCATTAAGTTGAGGGTGCCCAGCGGGCCGGTGACGCCGCCGTTGATCGCGTAGAGTCCCGCGAACATGGCGGGAATGATCGCGAAGTATTTGGCGACGTCGTTGGCGATGGAGAACGTCGTCAGCGCGCCGCGGGTCATGAGCAGCTGTTTGCCGATTTCGACAATCTCGATGAGTTTCGTCGGGTTGCTGTCGAGATCGACCATGTTACCCGCTTCACGCGCGGCCTGCGTGCCGGTGTTCATCGCGACACCGACATCGGCTTGGGCGAGGGCGGGGGCATCGTTAGTGCCGTCGCCGGTCATCGCGACGAGCCGGCCTTGCGCTTGTTCATGGCGAATGCGCTGTAATTTCATCTCCGGCGTGGCTTGCGCCAGGAAATCATCCACGCCCGCCTCGGCCGCGATCGCGGCGGCGGTGAGCGGATTGTCGCCCGTGATCATGACGGTGCGAATCCCCATGCGACGCAGCTCAGCGAAGCGCTCTTTGATGCCGCCCTTCACGACATCCTTAAGATAAATGACGCCGAGAACTTCGCGCCCTTCGGCGACGACCAGCGGCGTGCCACCGGCTTTGCCGATGCGATCGACGGTGGCGGCGACTTCGGTGGGGTACGTGCCGCCTTGGGCCACGACCCAGTCGCGGACGCTCTCCGCGGCACCTTTGCGAATGCTCGTGCCGTCGAGGTCCACGCCACTCATGCGCGTTTGCGCGGCGAACGGGATGAACGTCGCGTGCGGTGCGGCGACCACGCGCTCGCGGATGGAAAATTTTTCCTTGGCGAGCACGACAATACTGCGGCCTTCGGGAGTTTCGTCGGCCAGCGAAGCGAGTTGGGCGGCGGCGGCTAGACGTTCATTGGCGATGCCTGGGGCCGGGATAAATTCGGTGGCTTGACGGTTGCCGAGTGTGATGGTGCCGGTTTTGTCGAGCATGAGCACGTCGATATCGCCTGCGGCTTCGACGGCGCGGCCCGAGGTCGCGATGACGTTGCGCCGAATGAGCCGGTCGATGCCACTGATGCCGATCGCACTCAACAAACCGCCGATGGTCGTGGGAATCAGGCAGACGAAAAGTGCGACGAGCACAGTCAACGAGACATCCACCGCGCCGGTTTGCACGGCGAGGGTTTCGCTGTAGTGGGCGAAGAGCGGCAGTGTACCCACGACGGCGAGAAAGATCAGGGTCATTGCGACGAGCAGAATGCCGAGGGCGATTTCGTTGGGCGTGCGTTGACGCGAGGCGCCTTCGACGAGGCCGATCATGCGGTCGAGAAAACCGCCGCCGGGCTCGACAGTGACGCGGATGACGATGCGGTCGCTGAGTACGCGCGTGCCGCCGGTTACGGCGCTGCGGTCACCGCCGCTTTCGCGCACGACGGGAGCCGATTCGCCGGTGATGGCGGATTCATCGACACTGGCGATGCCTTCGATGACTTCGCCGTCGGCGGGCACGACGTCGCGCGCTTCGCAGACGACGGTGTCGCCTTTGCGGAGATCAGGAGCCGCGACGCGTTGTTCCACGCCGTCCTTCAGCAAGCGGGCGAAGGTATCGGCGCGGGCGCGTTTGAGGGCATCGGCTTGAGCTTTGCCGCGACCTTCCGCGATGGCTTCGGCGAAATTTGCAAAGAGGACGGTGAACCACAACCAGAGCGTGATTTGCAGGGTGAAACCGCTGAGGTGACCGTGGAGCAGATCGTTCAAGGCGACGACGGTGACGGCGGCGGCACCGGCGGCGGTGGCGAAAATAACCGGATTGGCCCAGAGTGCGCGCGGGTCGAGTTTACGGAACGAATCGGTGGTCGCGCGGCGGAGCAGAGCGAAGTTCCAATTGGAAGTGGCAGCAGGCTTCATGGTGGTAAAAGTGAATTTTCCCTGGAACGGTTTGTCATATAATAGATGACAAGTTTCCGCGGTGGCGTTTTTTTTTAGAAGGAGCGGCCGGCGGCGAGGAGCAGGTGTTCGAGGACGGGGCCGAGAGTGAGCGCGGGGAAATAGGTGAGGGCGGCAACGATGATGATCACGCCGCCGAGCAGGACGGCGAACAGCGGCCCGTCCGTCGGGAACGTGCCGCTCGAGGGTGGGACCGTTTTCTTGGCCGCGAGACTGCCGGCGATGGCCAGCACGGGAATGATGACCCCGAAACGTCCGAGCAGCATGACGACGGACCCGCCCCACGTGTACCAATCGCCCGTGGCGGTGAGGCTGCCGAAGGCGGAGCCGTTGTTGTTGGCCATCGAGGCCCAGGCATAGACGATTTCGGTGAGGGCGTGCGGCCCGGCGTTGCCGACGGCGCTGCGTCCGGCTTCGGTGGCGAAGGAAATTGCGCAACCGAACAAGACCGCGGCGCACGGGAGTAACACGGCGATCGCGGCGAGGCGGATTTCAAAGGCCTCGATTTTCTTGCCGAGGTATTCGGGGGTGCGGCCGACCATCAGTCCGGCGAGAAATACGGCGAGCAGGATCATCATCACCATGCCGTAAAGACCGGAGCCAATGCCGCCGAAAATGATTTCACCGAGTAAAATATTGAACAGGGCGATGCCACCGCCGAGCGGGGAAAGTGAGGAATGCATCGCGTTGACCGAGCCGTTGGACGCGACGGTCGTGGCGTTGGCCCACAGGACGCTGGGCGTGATGCCGAAGCGCACTTCCTTGCCTTCGAGCGCCAGTGCGGCGGAGCCGGGTGAACTGTATTCACTCCAGAGTGAGAGTCCGAGTGCCCCGAGGAAAAAAGCCAGCATGACGCCGTAAATTACCCACGCGTGACGGCGGGCGCCGGCGAGCAGCCCATACGCGTAAACACACGCGGCGGGCAGGGCGAGCAGGGCGAGGGCTTGGAGAAAATTGGAGAGTGGCGTGGGGTTTTCGAAGGGATGGGCGGAGTTGAGTCCGAAGAAACCACCGCCGTTGGTGCCGAGTTGTTTGATGGCGATCTGCGACGCGGCCGGCCCCAGCGGGATGAGTTGGTCGGTGCCCGCGAGGGTGACGGCGTGGACGTAGGGATTAAACGACATCACCACGCCCTGGGCCACGAGCACGACGGCGAATCCAAAAGAAAGAGGCACGAGCAAGTAGACGGTGGGGCGCACGAGGTCAGCCCAGAAATTGCCAATGCTGTGGGCGGATTTCCGACTCAGGCCGCGGGCAAGTGCCGCCATGACCGCGAGGCCGGTAGCGGCGCTGAGAAAATTTTGCACGCCCAGTCCTGCCATCTGCGTCAGGTAGCTGAGCGAGGACTCGCCGGAGTAAGCCTGCCAATTGGTATTGGTGAGGAAAGAGACGGCGGTGTTGACTGCGATGCCGAGCGGTACGGCGGAGAAATTTTGCGGGTTCAGCGGTAATTTTGCCTGAAATAATTGGAGGACGAAAATCAGCACGCCGCCGAGCAAATTGAAGACCAGGATCGCGCCCGTGTAATGGCGCCACGACATTTCTTCATCGGGACGGATGCCGGCGAGTCGATACAGCCCCCGCTCGACCGGAATCAACCAGCGTAGCCAAATTGGAGGCTCACCGCGAAGTACTGCCGCGAGCCAACGTCCGAGGGGGGCAGTGACCGCAACCAGGACGGCAACGAAGAGCGCAAGGTAAGTGAAATCGGAGACATTCATGCGCCGACAGCATAACGCTGCGCGCCTTCGGCGGCTAATTAAGAGCCGGCTTCAAACCGTTAAGAAAACACTAAGGCCATGCAATTCGCGCTGCACCCGTCGGATAGCGGGCATTTTTTGCTCGGGCTGCACTTTAATCTCTCTTTTTCCGCTTGGCCGGACAGGCTGTCTATTATGGAAAAACGTCCGTTTAGTGAACTCGGCCTATCGCCGGAAATTTTGAAGGCTGTCGACAAGATGGGTTTTGAGGAAGCATCGCCTATCCAAACGGCCGTGATCCCGTTTGCTCTCACGGGCCGGGACGTCGTTGGTCAGTCTGCCACCGGTTCCGGCAAGACGGCGGCGTTTGCGATTCCAGCGATTGAAAAAGTTGATGTGTCGTTGAAAAAAGTCCAAGTGCTGGTGCTCTGCCCAACCCGCGAGTTGGCGGTGCAGGTTTCGGAAGAATTTGGTAAGCTGGCGTTCTTCAAACGTGGATTGATGGAGGTGCCAATTTATGGCGGTCAGTCTTATGAGCGTCAGTTCCGGGCGTTGGCGGCCGGCGCGCAGGTGGTCATCGGCACGCCCGGTCGCGTGATGGATCACATGGAACGGGGTACGCTGAAGCTCGACAGTCTCAAGGTGATCATTCTCGACGAGGCGGACCGCATGCTCGACATGGGTTTCCGGGATGACATCGAACACATCTTGAAATCCGTGCAGGCGGAACGGCAGTGCCTGTTTTTCTCGGCGACGATGCCTCGCATGATTCAGGACCTGATCAAGCGCTATACGCGCAATCCGGAGTGGGTGCGCATCGAGGCCCACGCAGCGAACGCGCCCCAGGTGGACCAGGTTTACTACGAAGTGGACCGCCGCTCGAAGATCGAAGTGCTCACGCGCCTGATCGATTTGCATGATTTCCGCTTCGGCATTGTTTTCTGCAGCACCAAAATCATGGTGGACGAGCTCGACGAGCACTTGCACGCTCGCGGCTATTCGACGGACCGGTTGCATGGCGACATCACGCAGGTGCAGCGCACGCGCGTGATGGATAAGTTTCGCCGCCGCGGTTTTGAATTCCTCATCGCGACCGATGTCGCCGCCCGCGGGCTCGACGTGGATGACCTTGAAGTGGTGTTCAACTTCGACCTGCCGAATGACGGCGAGGACTACACGCACCGCATCGGCCGCACCGGCCGCGCGGGCAAAAAGGGTCGGGCCTTTACTTTTGTTTCCGGTCGCGAGCTCTACAAATTGCAGAGCATGATTCATTATGCGCGGTTGAACATCCGCCGGGAGCGCGTGCCGTCACTCGATGAAGTCGAAGAGGCCAAGGGCAACGTGTTCGTGGAGAAATTGCGCGCCACTCTCGACGAGAAGAAATTCCGTTCGCACGACCAGATGTTTGACCGGTTGCTTGAGCAAGGCTACACGAGCACGGACATCGCGTCGGCGTTGATCCATATGATGCAAGGAGCCGAAGCCGCGCCAGCGGCCGGTGCCGCGAAGCCCAAAAAGGCGCTCGCCGCTCCGGCGCCCGCGTCTGCCCCGCCGGCTGCGGCCCCCGTCGCTTTTGCGGCGAAGCCAAAAGAGTATGCCGCCGCCCGCGCTGAAGCGGCCCGCGCGCCGTACGTCCCGGCGTCCAAGCCAACCGCGGCCGCGTACGTGCCGCCGGCCAAGCCCGCCGCCACGGCGTACGTTCCCCCCGCTGAAAAGCCGCGCTTCGAGAAGCCAGTGAAGAAATTCGTGGACGAAAAAGGTGGAGTTGAAAAGCCCGGTTATGAGCGCAAGCCGCGTACGGGACGTGATCCCGGTTACACCACGGTTTCATTTAATATTGGCCGCACTCATCTGGTTACGCCCGCCGATATCGTCGGCAAGATTGCCGGGGTGACGCGGTTGCCGGCGAACATTGTCGGCGCGATTGATATTCATGAGGAACACACCCACGTGGACGTCATCAGCGAACACGCCGAAGTGGTGGCGGCCAAGTTGGCTGGTATCCGGGTGAAGAACCAATCGTTGAAGGTGGTGGTCATTTCGCCGGACGCGAAGTAAGCCCCTGCTTGCCCGGCCCGTTCCCGACTAAAATCAGTTTAGCGCCAACGCCGGCATGGAAACCAAACCGCTGACTCCGGAGCATTACACGGCCGAGGAGGTGGCGCGGATGTTTAAGTTGCAACCGCTGGCGGAAGAAGGAGGCTTCTTCCGCCGCACGGCCGAGTCGGCGACTGTGATTGCGCGGGAGAGTGGGCGGCTCGCTTACTCAGTCATTTATTCGCTGCTCACGCCCGAGGGATTTTCGGCGATGCACCGTTTGAACACGGATGAGATCTGGTGTTTTCATGCCGGCGATGTGGTGGAATCCTTGCGGTTGAAGCCGGAGGGCGCGGGCGAATGGGTGCGGTTGGGCTTGAGTCCGTTGGCGGGGGAAAGCCCGCAAAATGTGGTGTTAGCGCACACCTGGCAGGGCACGCGATTGCTCCCGGGCGGTCGCTGGGCGTTGATGTCGTGCATCGTCGCCCCGGAGTTTCGGTGGGAGGATTTTGAGTTGGGCTCGCGCGCGATGCTCGCGGCGGATTATCCCGATTTTGCGGACGGTATTCGCGCGCTGACGCGCGCGCAATTGCCCGAGGGGAAGCGTTGAGCGGGGTTTTTTTCGAGGCGAAGGCCGAGCGAGTCGCGAGTGAGGGTACCCGCTCACAGCGCAGCGATCCATGCCTCGGTTTCAGACAAACGAAACTCCGCAAATACAATGATCCTAAAAAACTCAGATGAGAAACCGCTAATCGACGCTAATGGACGCTGATAAAGAAATCCAAAAAAACTGAGCGAAAAAGTGGTTTAGCTGATCCGTGAACCAAAAACCTCTGCACGAAACCCAAGTGTGGTCTGCATTAGCGCCGATTAGCGAAAATTAGCGGTTAACCCGACTGCGGAATTTAGGATGCGGTCACCGCCCGTTGCTTGACAGGTTCGTGGCACGGGAATAGCTAAAAGCCACGTTGCGTATGGAAGCCGTGCTGGATCAACCTGTGCTCGTTCTTAACCGCCTTTGGCAGGCGGTAAACATCATCGGCGCTCGTCGCGCCTTTGCGTTGTTGGCCCGCGAACACGCTCAGGTGGTCCATCAAACCGAAGATGCTTTCCACACTTATTCGTTGTTGGATTGGATCGATTTCTCCGGCTACAACCCGCCCGTCGATGCGTTGGAAACCGTTCATACGGTCAATCGCAGTATTCGCCTGCCTCGGGTGATTTTACTGACCTTTTTTGACAAACTTCCGAGCAAGGAATTAAAACTGACGCGGAACAACGTCTTCGAGCGCGATGGCGACAAGTGTCAGTATTGCGGTCATGAGTTAGCGCGGGAATTGCTCAACCTCGACCACGTGATTCCGCGCCATTACGGTGGGAAGACGACCTGGGAAAATATTGTCTGCTCGTGCATCAAGTGCAATTCGCGCAAAGCCAACCGGCTGCCGCATGAAGCGCACATGCGATTGATCCGCAAGCCCGTCAAACCGAAGTGGCGCCCGGTGATCTCGCTGGTGCTCGGCAATCACCGGCACGAGAAATGGAAGGACTTCCTTGATGTTGCGTATTGGAATGTTGAGTTGGAGGAGTAATTTCCATTCCTCGTTTGGCTACCCCGCCCTGATATTTATGCGTTCTTCCCTTGTCCGATTTTTTTTGGTGCTGGTGATTTGCACTTCGGTTTTTGCCCGGGATGAGCAGCGCCTCACCCAACTCAAGGAGGCCGTGAAATCGTTGGAGGCGGTGATGGGCGACAGTGCGGCGCCCAAAGCGGATCGCCCGCGCCTGGAGCGAAAACTTGACGCCTTGAAGCAGGAGCTGGCGATTTTGGAAGAGCGCGACGGAATAGAAATTCGCGAACGTAAGCTGCGGGAAGGGGTGAGTAATCAGAACCGCGAGTGGCTGCGCGAGAAGTTGCAGACGGTGAGTTCGGTGCCTACGGCGGTTGAGGCACGGCAGCAGTTGCTGGATGTCGCTCGGGCAAAGGCCACGACGGAGCGCGCGGCTTTGATCGCGCAGCGCGAGGACACCTCGGCGCCCACGAATGATGCCCGGCGGGCGGAGTTGGATGAGCACCTCTATACGAAGAATGAGGAAATTCGTTCCATCGCACTCCAGCAGGAGGCGGCGGAATTCGAATTAATGCTGATTCAACTCGGAAAGAAATTGCGCGAACAATTGCTGAATGAGGAGGACTTGAGCATGCGGCTTTGGGTCCGGACTTGGTTGGAGAAAAAGGCGGAGCAGCAAAGTTATGCAATTCGCGCAAAACAGGCGTCGGCCCTGCTCCTCAATGTCGCCGAGAATTTGCACGTGACTCAGGATGGATTGGATTTGGCCCGGCAAAAGCTGGCGAAGTTCGACGAGGAACTGCAGTTGCTTGAGCGGCAGTCGAGTTTCTTGCATCGCAATCCGCAGTTGGACCAATTGGTGGCGAGGCAAAAGGCGCAGCAACAATACGTCGGCCTGCGGATACCCTTGATTATCGATCAACTGGAGGCACTCCATCGGTCGGCTGATTTTCTGGAGTCGCAGGAGCAACTGGCTGCGCATGAGGTAAAGTTGTTGGAAGAACAAATCGCGGCGATGCGAGCCGCCTACCTGGACCGGTTGCTCCCGCCCATCACGGCGGTTGCGATCATCATTCTGCTCTATCTGCTTTCCAGCCGGCTGGTGCTGCCGCGGCGTTATCATAAAGAGGAATTGTTTATGGCCCGCCGCCTCGGACGCTATGGAATTATTCTGCTGGTGGCGGTGATTTTTGCGATTTACCTGATGGAAGATCTGCGCCTGATCGCGACCACGCTGGGTTTGGTGAGCGCCGCGATCGTGATCTCCCTGCAAGATGTCTGCAGTTCGTTTTTCGGTTGGTCGGTTATTATGGTGAGTCGGAAGTTCATCATCGGCGATCGGCTGGAAATAGACGGAGTGCGCGGGGATGTGCTCGATATTCAACTGCTGCGGACCACGCTTTTGGAGGTGAACAACTGGCTCGGCGTCGATCAGCCGACCGGGCGCGTGGTGATCGTACCCAATAATTTTATTTTCAAAACGAAGGTCTTTAATTTTTGCCACGGGCATCCGTTTATTTGGGGCATCGTGGAAGTGACGGTGACCTACAGTACTCCGGCGGCGGAAGCGACGGCCCTGTTTCAGAAAGTCCTCGAGGAGGAAACGCGGGAAAATTTTGTTGAGGCTCAGAAGGCCTCAATGGTGATGCAACAGCGTTATGGGGTGGAGGACGCCGAATATATACCGAAGATTTATACGCGCATCACGGACAGCGGCATTACTTTCAGCCTGATTTACGTCAGTCATTATCGCTTTTGCTCTTCTACGCGCAATCGGATCAATCTCCGGCTCATCGCAGAATTGGAGAAAAATAGCCGCATCCAGCTCGCGTATAATACGCTGGAAGTTCACGCGTCGCGGGCGCATCCGGATCAGCCATCAGCGGTGCTCGGAGGCGATCCCAAGCAATTGCAATTTTTTGCCCGGCCGCGGCCGTGAGCGCGGGGTCGGCGGAATGCTGGTTTCGCAGAGTGCAGACGTAGGTTTTCCGATTTTGCAGGCCGGTATAAAGCCCGACCTGTCTTAAATTATCTCTATCTCGGTGCCGCGCCCTGCGGGCTACCTAACCAGGCAGCAAGGGCAGCGTGAGGCGCATAGTGGTGCCGCGCGGACTGGTATTGCCGAGGGTGAGTTCGCCGTGGTGGTCCTTCATGATGCGTTTGGCGATGGCGAGGCCGAGGCCGGTGCCATCGGCCCGACCGGAAAGAAAGGATTCAAAGATCCGCGGCTGGATCGTGGCGGGAATACCGGTGCCTGTATCGGTGATATCCAAGTGTACGATGCGCGCGGTGCCGACGGTTTCATCGGTGCAGGTGATGGTCAGCTCGCCGCCGTGCGTCATCGCATGCAGGGAATTAAGCACGAGGTTGAGAATGACTTGTTGCAACTGGCCCTTGTTCGCTTCCACCAACAAGGACCGGCTCGGCGGAGCGCAGTGCAACTGGACACTGGCCTGGGCGAGTTTCGCCCGCAGGAGCACGAGAGTGTCGTCCAGGATTTCGGCGAGCGACCAGCGGGAGTGGAGCGTCGACGGGGTGCGACCGAATTGCAGCACACGGGAGACGATGCTTTCAAGTTGTTCGATTTTTTCCGTGATGACCTGCAAGTCGCGATGGCGCGGATCGCCCGGCGGGAAATCGGAGCCGAGCGTTCCGTGGAGGAGCTTGATCACGAGCAGGGGATTCCGGATTTCATGGGCGATCTCGGCGGCGAGCATGCCGAGGGTGGTCAGGGTTTCGTTCTTCCTCAGGGTCTCCTCGGACTGGAAGACGCGCGCGTAGAGGCGGGCATTTTGCAACGCGACCGCGGCAAAACTGGCGAGCGCGGCGAGCAGGCGTTTCTCATCGTCGTTGAAGCGATGCGGCGTGGTGTGAAAAACGGAGAGTACGCCTGCGGGGACGCCTTCGCGGAAAAGTGGTGCGGCGAGAGCCGAGGTCAGGGAGCGATCCGGCGGCAGATCCGCTGCTTCGCTGTAACCCGGGCCGTCGATGTGTTGAAACTCCATGGGCTTGCCGGAACGGATGACGGCGGCGAGGAGCGAGTGATCGGCGGAAACGGTTCGCTGGTGTAATTCGAGTGCGGAAGACGCGGGGGTCGTCGTGGTGGACCAAGCGTGCAGGCGGAGTTCGTGAGTCGCGCTATCGTAATCGTGCAGCAGGCAAAGTTGGGCGCTGAAGAGGGCGCGCCCGCTCTCGGTGAGCGTGGACAGCAAATCTTCCGAGGCGAGTTGAGCGACGAGGGCGTGGCCGAGTTCGACGAGTGTGCTGAGTCGGGCGGAGTTGGTGCGCAGACGTTCCAACTGCCAGAGACGGTGGAGCACCGCGCCGGCTTCCGTGGCAAAACGTTCCAATCGCGCCAGATCATTTTGATTGAACGCGGCGACGTGGTCTGCATCGAGATTGACGACTCCGACGTTGTTGCCCTCGACGATGAGCGGGGCGGCGATTTCACATTTCACGCCCTGGCGCGCGGCGATGTAGCGTGACTCGGCGGTGACATCGGAAACGAGCAGCGGCCGGCCGTGGAGCGCGACCCAACCCGTCACGCCCTGTCCCGGGCGGAGAGCGAAATCGCCGATATCGGGAGGCAGGCCTTGCTGGATGCAGATTTCCAGGCGGCCGTTATCCGGATTGATCAGGGACAGGGAGCCGCTTTGCGCCGGGAAGGCGGCCATGATAATCGCGAGGACTTCATTTTGCGCCGCCGTCGCCACGGAGCGGGTTGCGAGGGAGGCAATTTGATAGAGCACCGCCAAATCTTTCGTCTCTTCAGAACTCATCGCTGGAAGCTGAACATGATTTGGACGGCTTGGGGAGAGAAAATTTGCGTCCGCGGACTTCCGCTGAAATGAGAAACGATGGCGTGAGGCAAAACGCCGAGACCTTCACCGAATAATATTAAACGGCGGCGGGGGCCGGGGAGATAATCGCTTTCAGTGCGTCGCGGAGACTGTGCAATCGCGCTATATCCACATCCTCGTCGGATTTGTTGGGCTCAATATAAAACGTGTCGATGGCGATGCTGCGCTCGGTGTTGATGCGGGCGAAGGTGGTGTCGAAACCGTGATCGGAAATCGTTTTGACGAGTTGGTAGAGCAGGCCGATTTGGTCGTGCGCTTGAACTTCGACGATGATGCGTTTGAGCGAGAGTTCGTTGTACACCTCGACCGTGGGGGGGAACGTGGCGGGCAGCTCCGCGCTTTGGGTTGTATAGCGGGCGCTGGCGACCTTCTTGGCCTGCGCGGTGATATCGGGCATCAGATCCTTGTTGCTGACGAGGGCCTCTTCCACGGTGCGGGCAAACGTTTCCATCGCGGCCTGATTTTGCACCAAACCGCGGCCGGGCTCGACCACATGGAAAGTGTCGATGGCGATATGATCGGTGCGGGTCGTGATTCTCGCGGAGAGAATGCTCAGGCCCGCGACACTGAAGGCCCCGGCAAGTTTGTAGAAGAGTCCAGCACGATCCCACGTCACCACGTGCACTGTGGTGTAACTGCGATTCAAATCATCTTTCCACTCGATGGCCGGTCGGAGCGAGCCCAGTGAATCAGCGGCCGAGATGGAGTGCAGCAGCCGGTTGACCATCTGGATGTGCAACGTGATTTCGTTGGCCTCCGTCTGCACAAAATATCGTTCGGGCAGGAGATTGAAGTGCGCGCTGATTTCATCCGAGCTGATGCCGGGAATCGTTTTGGTGATGAGTTTCTGGCGGGTCATTTCCTTGAGCTCGCGAAGGCGGGTTTCGACTTTTTCGCCGAGGGTCAGTCGCTCGAGCGTGGTGAGATAAAGATGGGTGTGAAGGGTGTCCTTGTAGCCGTTCCACAGATCGGCGGAAGTGCCGCGGGCATCGCAATAGGTGTGGACGTAAAGATAACGGAGCTGGTCCGGGTCGCCAACCAATTCTGCAAATGCGGCTGAAGTTTGAGGATCATCAAGATCATGTTTCTGCCAGAAGCGTGCCATCAACAAATGATTTTTGATGATATAGTTAACGACCACGCGCGTATCGGGCGCAACTTGCAGACGATCAAGGACCGGCCCGGCGAGAGTGACGCCAGTCTCCGCATGACCTTGGATGCTGATGCCTTTGCCGATATCATGAAGCAGTAAAATCAAATAGAGCAGCGTTGGACTTGCGGTGTTGTGCAGGGCATCGCGGTAGCGGGCGGTGACCGGGTCACTCGAGGTGAAAATCGTATCGAGTTCCTTAATGGCACTCAGTGTATGGATATCCGCGGTGTAGCGGTGGTAGTACTCGTGCTGGACCAGACAGGTGAGGGGTTTGAACTCGGGCAGAAAAGCGCCCAGCACGCCGAGTTCGTGCATGAGGGTCAGCGGGCTGTGCACTTTGCCGGCTTCCTCCAGCATGGTGCGGAAACTCAGGTTGGCATCGGCGGAGTTGATGATTCTTTCCGTGATGAGGTAAACTGATTTGCGGATGAGGGCGGCGAGATCGACATCGGGCGTGCAGTCCAATTGCTGACAGTGTCGGAAAACACGAATCAAGCGAACGGGGTCCACCCGGAAGATGTCCGGGCTTTGCGCCGCCAACTGCCGGCCACGCAGCACAAAACCGTCGAGGGTCTTCGTGCGTTGGGAGCGGCGGGCGAGGAGTAGATTTTTTAACGAGCCGACAAGGCCGGGCGCGCCTGCGATCGTCAGCGCGAGACGTTGCTCAATGATTTTTGAAATCCGGTAGATCGCCTGCGCATGACGATAATAATCGTGCATGAAAGCCTCAACCAGTTCGAGCAGGGCTTTCTGGGGATAACCTAAGTTGGTCGCCAAACGTGGTTGGGTATCCAGATTGAGCACGTCCGTCGGACTCTTGCTCATGTAGTGAAGTTCATTGCGCACGCGCAGCAGGAAAAGATAAGCCGCCTGGAATTCCTGCAATTCCGAGGGTTGCAGGTAATGCTGTTCGGCCAGCTCTTCCATGCTTGAGATTCCGAGTCGGACTTTGGCCATCCAAAGCGTATTCTGATAATCGCGCAGGCCACCGACGCCGTTTTTGATATCAGGTTCCTGCATGAAGACGGTGTCGCCGTGTTGCAGCCGGCGGTTGCCTTGGTCAATCAAGCGGGCCGCGATGTAATCCTTGGGGCTATCCTGAAGATAATGTTTCCGATACGTCGCGGCAAAGTTTTCGTAGAGTGATTCCGTGCCGGCCACGAGGCGTGATTCCAACAGCGACGTCTTGGTCCGAATATCGCGGCCCGCCTCGGAGAATACTTCGTTGAGGGTGCGGGTGGAGTGGCCGATTTTCAGCCGGAGATCCCAGAGTGGATAAAGAATTTCGTTGGAAAGATATTCTTGAAAAGCAGTCAGAGTTCCTTTGTCGGCGCCGTCCGGGTAAAGAAACATGACGTCAATGTCGCTCAGCGGGCTGAGTTCAGACCGACCATACCCGCCCAAGGCGATCAAGCAGACCGGGGTGGGCGGTTCACCATTCTTCGCGCGCCAGGAATCCAGCGCGCAATCGAACAATTGTTTTAACAGCTGATCGATCTTAGTGGCTTGGGCCTTGGCTACTTCCAGGCCGGAATCTCCGGCGCGGTGGCGAAGCCGGATACGTTCACTTTCGGACGCCAAGTAGGTCTTGCAGGCTGCGAGACGAGCCGCGGGCGAACTCTCGGCGGTGAAGTCGAGAACGTTGTTCGCGGAGAGTGGAAGGCGGCCGGGCATGGAGTGGGTCAGATGAACAGTGCAATTCCCTCGGGGGAAGCTGGAAATCGTGCGGCGAACCGGCAAAAGATCGAATAAATATTCTGGTTGACGAGCAAATCGGGAATTGAATACTCCGCCTCTCTCTCGCGGGAGTAGCTCAGTTGGTAGAGCACCACCTTGCCAAGGTGGACGTCGAGAGTTCGAGTCTCTTCTCCCGCTCCATTTCAAGAAAGCGCCTAGTGCCAGTCACTAGGCGCTTTTTCGTGTCTGAGCGCGGTAATCTCAAAGGATTGCGGCGGATAAGGGGGGCATTTGATCATTCGCCGGTCGGAATTCATTGATTGGCTGCTTTCCTTTTTAAAAACCGCTGGGCCTTAGCGTCTTTTTCGTTATCAAAAAGCCCGTGAAAGCTTCCGATTTTTTCGTCTTACCCCCTTCTTTGGCCCGGTTTGCCCCGTTTTTTTCCGCCGACGCGGCCCCGTGGGACTGGTTGAAGCAGATTGGTTCGGCCTTGGCGGCGGCTGAATTTGGTCCGAATGAGCTAAAAATTCCACCGGGCGTGCATCTCGAGGGGCGGGTTTGGATTCACCCAACGGTTAAACTGCCCCCGTTTGCGACGATTATCGGCCCCGCTTACATTGGCGCGAAAACTGAAATCCGTCCGGGAGCGTACATTCGGGGCAACGTCATCGTCGGTGAAGGCTGCGTGCTGGGGAATTCAAGTGAATTTAAGAACTGCTTGCTCTTGGATAACGTCCAAGCGCCGCATTTCAATTACGTCGGCGACTCGATTCTCGGTAATGGCGCGCATCTCGGTGCGGGCGTGATCTGTTCCAATCTCCGGCTTGATCAGGGGAAAGTGATTGTCCGACTGCCGACCGGTGAAGTGGACACCGGGCTGCGCAAATTCGGGGCGATCCTCGGCGACAAAGCGGAGGTGGGCTGCAATTCGGTGCTCAATCCCGGCACCTTGCTCGGACCGCGTTCGTTGATCGCACCTTGTACTTCTTTTGGCGGATTTCTCCCGGCCAATACGATTGCGCGCGCGCGTCAGACTATCGCCACGGTGCCTCGCCGAGATTAAAATCGGCCGGCGGGATTTCGCGCTTCCCTCTGGCGCGCGGTTCCATCCAGATGCCGTTTTGCCAAATCGAATATCGTAAATCAAAAATAGAAAATGCCCCGCATCCTCACTGGTATCACTCCTTCCGGCACCCTGCACATCGGCAATTATTTTGGCGCGATGCG
Organism: Verrucomicrobiota bacterium; assembly: GCA_025362555.1. Classification (GTDB taxonomy): domain Bacteria; phylum Verrucomicrobiota; class Verrucomicrobiia; order Opitutales; family Opitutaceae; genus Lacunisphaera. The sequence goes on along the minus strand of JANYFP010000408.1, from coordinate 5,602 downwards.
CCCCGCGATCGAATTGCAGGCGGGCGGTGACGCGTTTTACTTTATCGCTGATTACCATTCGATGACGTCGATCACCGACGCCAAGGAACGCCTCGCCTACACCCAAGGCATCGCGCTTGACTGGCTCGCCTGCGGGATCGATCCGGCGAAGGCGGTTTTCTGGCGTCAGAGTGATGTGCCTGAAGTTTGCGAACTCACGTGGCTGATCGGCTCACTCACTCCGATGGGCCTGCTGGAGCGCGCACACAGCTACAAAGACAAGGTCGCCAAAGGCATCTCACCCAACTTTGGACTCTTTGCTTATCCGGTGCTGATGGCCGCAGATATTTTATTGTACGACACCAACGTGGTTCCGGTTGGCAAGGATCAGAAGCAGCATCTGGAGATGACCCGCGACATCGCGATCAAGTTTAATCAAACTTATGGCGAAGGAACGTTCGTCGTGCCCGAGGAGAAAATCCAAGAGGACGTGTCGGTGATTCCCGGACTTGACGGACAAAAAATGTCCAAGAGCTACGGCAACACGATTGAGATTTTCGGCGACGAGAAAGCGTTGCGCAAAAAAATCATGGGCATCGTGATGGATTCGCGGACACCCGCGGAGCCGAAGTCCGACGCCGAGAAGAATCTGGCGGTTCAATTGTTGAAACACGTCGCTCCAGCGGAGGTCGCGTTGGATTTGGAGAATCGGCTGCGGGCGGGCGGCCTCGGTTATGGCGATTTGAAGAAGGCGCTGTTTGAGCACTACTGGAATTATTTCGCACCCTATCGCGTGAAGCGTGCCGAGCTCGTGGCTAATCCCGATTACGTCGAGCAAGTCCTCCGCGACGGCGCCGACCGGGCCCGTGCGGTGGCCAGCAAAGTGATGACGCGTGCGCGGAAAGCGTGCGGATTGAGGTAGGAAGTGGGGTAAATGTTGGTTGCGAACTCGTCTCGCAACGCGGGAATACCCAACCGTGGTGCGCGCGCACTACCTGCGGTACACTCCTTCAAATCACCGGATACTGCGGCTCGGGCAGGGCGGCGATGTGGGTCATGATACGTTGCGCAGCGGTTTCGTAACGCGCTTTTCCTAGGGCGGGGTCATCGTAATCAATCGCGGGAATTGGGCGGCCAAAAACAATCGTCACGGGCGAACCGAAGCGTGGAAACTTGGCGTCTTTGCCAAAGGCGGCAAACGATCCGTACACGCGACACGGTACAACGGGCACACCGGTCTTGCAGGCCATCAAACCAACGCCGGCTTTGGCTTTTTGAAGCTGGCCATCGAGCGAACGCGTGCCTTCCGGAAAGAGGACGATCGCGCGGTTTTCCTTGAGCGCTTGCAACACCCGCTTGATCGCGCCGATGTCACCGCTGTCGCGCTCCACCGGGATGGTTTCGACACTGTCGAGCCACCAACTGGCAATGCGGCTGTTCCATAAACTTTTGCGGGCAAAGAAACGCATCTGCCGCGCGACCTGACTGCCGACGAATGGTGGATCGAGATGACTGGCGTGGTTTGAGGCGATTAAGAACGGCCCTTCCGTGGGGAAGTTTTCAGTCCCGACCACCACCCCGCGAAACCACATTTGATGCACATTCCAACACAGGTAATGGAAGAAACCGAAGAATGGCGTCATCTTTAAATGGTCAGGGGTTTGCGGCATGGGCTGGTAAGAGGTGTAAGAGGATTAGGAGGTGTAAGAGGAGTAAGCGGAAAGGTTATTTCAGTTTTGGCGCGATGAGGCCGGCGAGTTTTTCCACGACCTGTTCAAGAGTGAGAAATGTCGAGTCGATGTCGATGGCCCCGGCGGGCACGACGAGCGGTGCGGCTTTGCGGGAGGAGTCGAGGCGGTCGCGCTCGGCAACGGAATCCTGCCGGCCTTCGGCGGCGCGGCGTTTTGCTCGCTCGATTGGGTCGGCGTGCAGAAAGAACCGGAAGTCGGCTTGCGGGAAAATTACGGAACCAATATCGCGTCCTTCCATCACCAGCCCGCGAAAGCCGTGTTGTTTCGCGACGTCCACCTGACCTCGTTGATAGGCGAGGAGTGCCGCGCGCACCGCCGGAATCGCCGCGTAGTGAGAGACGTGTTCGTTGACATTTTGTCCGCGAATTTCGTCCCCGGCGGCATGGCCATCGACCAGCATCTGAGCCGAGCGACCGTTGAGTCTCGTGCTCAGTTGGAGGCGGGACACGGTGGTTTGCACGGCCGCCACCTCGGTGTGCGGCACGGCTCGCTGCAGTAGTTCCGAAGTGAGGTGGCGGTAAAATGAGCCCGTGTCGACGTGCAGCAAATTGAACCGTTCCGCGAGCAGGCGCGACGTGGAGGATTTGCCGGAAGCGGCGCCGCCATCGATGGCGATGATAATTAAGGGCGAAGACACGAGGTTTTTTTTAATGGGAGGCAGTGCGGAGGCTGGCGAGCAAGTCGAAGAAATGCGGGAAAGTTTTTGAGCAGCACGCCGGATCTTTGATCGTTAGCCAAGGCTGTCCGTTGCCCTGTAAATCGTGGCAACCGAGAATACCGAAGCTCATCGCGAAACGGTGATCGTGATAGGTTTCAATTTCGACGCCTGACGTCAGCGGCCGCGGGTGGATTTCCAGGGAGTCTTCGTTTTCGATGACGTGCTGGCCAAGTTTTTTTAATTCCCGCGCCATGCCGGCGACCCGGTCGGTCTCTTGTTTTCGGGTATGGGTGATGCCGGAAATTTTCGTCGGACCAGCGAGCAGCGGTGCGATGGCGGCAAGGGTTAAAAAGGTGTCGGAGAATTCACGGAACTCGAATGAAGACTGTGGGGCACCTGCCTTACGGGCTTTGGGGCCAGCAAAAACTCGAACACCGCCGCTAACGTACTCTAAATAACTTTCGTGCTTAAGGTGGCTTTCAAGTTGCTCGATAATGCCAGCGAACCTCACGTCTCCTTGCAAGCTGCCTGAACGAGGATAGCCGACAACATCGAGCTTCCCTCTGCCGACAGCAAGCGGTAGGGAGAGGAAGTAGCTGCCGGCGGAGGCGTCACCTTCTATTTGGTAAGTGGTCGGACTCTCAGTGAACTGAGCGATCATTCTTTTTGTCATCGCAACAAAAGGCTTTGAGCCAGCGTTGACCTTCAATTCAACGTTCAGTTTTTTGAGAGCGTGCGGCGCGACCATCAACAAAGCGGAAAGCATTTGGCTGCTTTCGGACGCATCGAGTTCCACGGAGCCACCGGGAAGTCCCGCGGTGCGCAACGTGAACGGGAAATGGCGGCTGTTGGCTTTCGCGCCCTGCCATTCAAGGGCCTCGAGCAATGCTCCGATCGGGCGGCGGCGCATCGCTTCGTCGCCATCGAAATGATAAATACCGTCGGGTCGCAGACAGACGAAAGCGGTGAGAAAGCGCGCGGCGGTGCCGGCGTTGCCGATATCGATGCGCGCCTCGCGGACGGGGATTTCGCCGCCGCGACCTTCGATGCGAATCGTCAGGGCTTTTTCGTCGGGTTCGACGGTGAAGCCCAACGCGCGCAGGGCGGCGATCATGATCAGCGTATCGCGACTGAAGAGCGCGCCGGTCAGTAAAACGGATTTGTCGCCCAATGCAGCGAGGATCAGCGCGCGGTTAGTGATGCTCTTCGAGCCGGGTAACGTGACACTGCCATTCACCGGTTGGGTGAAGGGCAGAATGGGAAGCGTGGGCGGCAGCGAGGACATCAAATTTTCAGGGGAGCGATCGCGTTTGCGAAAGTTGTGGGCAAGCACGCTCCCACAAGCAGAGAAGAATTATGGAATGGGACGGAAGGGATCGCGGTAGGCTTTGCCGCGTTCGAGGATGGCTTGAACTTCAAACCAGTCGCGGTTGGCGAGCGCGCGTTCCATGCCGTGGAGTTCTTCTTGGTACGCTCTCACGGCGCGCAGGACTTCATCGCGGTTTTGCTCGAGGATGGTTTTCCAAAGTTTGGGATCGCTGCTCGCGATGCGCGTGGTGTCACGCAGGCCGCCGCCGCCGAAATTCCGCCAGCGCACGTCTTTTTTCGCCAGACTTGCGCAAAGGGTGGAGGCCAGGATTTGCGGCAGATGACTGATGTGGGCGACGATTTCGTCGTGGGCGTCGGGCTCGACGGTGGCAACATCTGCGGCGAGGGCGGTCCAGAATGCGGCGACTTTTTCCGTGGCCTTGACGTCGGTGGTGGACAGGGGGGTGACGAAGACGACGCGTCCGACAAAGAGATCCGCGCGGCTGTGTTCCCAGCCCGTGTGTTGCGAGCCGGCCATGGGGTGGGAGCCGACAAAAGTGGCCAGTGAAGCCGGGGCCGCGAGGGCTTTCTCGCCCAATCGGCAAATCTCACTTTTGACACTGCCCACATCCGTGACAATTGCGCCGGCGGAGAGATGAGGTGCGATCTGATGGGTCAGCGGCCCGATCTGATCGACCGGGGTGCAGATGATAACCAATTGCGCATCGCGCACGGCCTCGGTGGGCGTGTCGGCGACGTGATCGCACCACGGTTGGCCTTTGAGTTGGAGCCGGGTTTCAGGGCGGCGGGCACAGAGCGTAATGCGTTTGGCTGCTCCATAATGGCGGGCGGCGCGGGCGACGGAGGCACCGAGGAGACCAGGAGCAAGAATGGCGATTTGATCAAACACGGTTGAAGCGAAAAGATCCGGTGCAGAATTGTCGAGCCCGGGTAAAGGTCACTTGCCGCCGAGTTTCTTAATCCGCGCAAACTCCGCCGGTTTGAGAGGCATGACGGAGAGACGGCTCTGCCGGATCAGGGCGATTTCCTGGAGCGAGGCGTCCGCCTTGATTTGTGCCAGAGTCACGGGTTGGGCGAACGCTTTGACCGGGACGAGTTCGACCGCGACCCAGCCTTCTTCGTCGGCGGTGGTATCGGGGAAGGCGGTTTTGCTGACGCGAGCCAGACCAACCACGCTTTTGGCCTCCACGCTGTGGTAAAACAGGACTTCGTCGCCGACGCGCATGGCCTTGAGGTGGAGCCGGGCGGCGTAATTGCGGACGCCGGTCCAGGCGGTGTGGCCGTCGCGGACGAGGTTGTCCCAAGCGTAGGCGGAGGGTTCGGATTTAACCAGCCAGTATTGCATTGTCATCGGGTGGGGCGCTTGGTCGGATGCGGTGAATGAGTGAAGTTGATCCTGAGTTAGAGAAGAAAGCCAATCGGGCACAAATGATTCTTTATGGCGTCATGCTGTTCTTTTTAGTGCTGCCCTTTGTCTTGCTGTGGATGAAGAATCGCGGAGTGTTCAACTGAACGGGCGCCTCTCTCCAGAATGAATAAAACCCTGCTGTCCATCCGGATTTTTTTTATCGCGCTCTGCGCGGTCGCCAGCTGGCTGGTGTGCTATTCGGTCGTCGAATGGGATCAGCGGCAGCCCCTGTTCATCGCCATCGGGCTGATGATTGGGGTGCTCGTGGTTTTGGTCGATGTGATGCTTAAGGGGTTTTCGCTGCGTGGGCTGTCGGCGCTGACCTTTGGTTTGGGCGCTGGGGCCCTGATCGCGTGGTTGATTTCGACTTCCCCGCTCTTTAACCGGGGTGATCCTGGTACGCTCTACTTGGTGCAATTGGCGCTGTTCGTGATTTGCACCTATCTCGGCACCGTCATCGCCTTGCGCGGCAAGGAC
>JANYFP010000395.1 GCA_025362555.1 Verrucomicrobiota bacterium | reverse complement strand
GGCAGTAATGGCAAGGGGCAGCCAGTCCTGGCGCATGGGCAGCGGCGCGCGGCTTGCCAGCAAAAGTGCCGCTGACAGCACGGCAGCAACCACTGCCCGGCCCATGGCAACAAAAACGCCCGACATCTGCGGCGCATCAGGCGTGCCCACTGCCAGCCGCGTCTAACTGGGAAAATATTCTCCAGAAGTGCCAGGAAGGCGCCGTCGTTGCCGGCCGCGTCAAGGCCAAGGTCAAGGGCGGCCTGATCGTTTCGATCGGCGTCGACTCCTTCCTCCCGGCTTCGCACATCGACATTCAGCCGCCAAAGAATCTCGATCAGTACGTCGGTCAGACCTACGATTTCAAGGTTCTCAAAATCAATCACGAGCGTCAGAACATCGTTCTTTCCCGCCGCGAACTCATCGAAGAACAGCGCGTTAACAAGCGCCGCGATCTCCTCGAGAAATTGCAACCCGGCCAGGTCCGCAAGGGCATCGTTAAGAACATTACCGATTTCGGTGCATTCATCGATCTCGACGGTATGGACGGCTTGCTGCACATCACCGACATGAGCTGGGGCCGTATCGGCCATCCGTCCGAGCTGTTGAAGCAGGGCGAGGAAATCGAGGTGATGATCATCGACATCAACCGCGAGAAAGAGCGCGTGTCGCTCGGTCTCAAGCAGACCAAGAACAATCCTTGGGACAATATCGAACACAAGTTCCCCGTCGGTTCCAAGATCCACGGCAAAGTCGTCAACCTCGTTCCATATGGCGCGTTCATCGAACTCGAGCCAGGCGTCGAGGGTCTCGTGCACATCACCGAGATGTCCTGGACGAAGCGCATCAGCAAACCTTCCGAACTCCTCAAGGTCGGTCAGGAACTCGATGCAGTCGTTCTCGGTATCCAGCGCGACGAACAGAAGATCTCCCTCGGTCTCCGCCAGCTGGAGCCAAATCCATGGGACATGGTCCGCCACAATTATCCCGTGGGCGCCCGCGTCCATGGCAAGGTGCGCAATATGACCACCTACGGTGCGTTCGTCGAACTCGAGGAAGGCATCGACGGTATGGTGCATGTCTCCGACATGTCCTGGACCCGCAAGATCAACCATCCGTCCGAAATGCTCAAGAAGGGCGACGAAGTGGATGCAATCGTCCTCGACGTCGATCCAAACCAGCAGCGCATCAGCCTCGGCATGAAGCAGCTCGCGACCGATCCATGGACCGACATCGACGCCTTCTTCCGCATCGGTGACGTTGTCCCTGGTGTGATCTCGAAGGTCACCACCTTCGGCGCCTTCATTGAATTGAAGGACGGTATCGATGGTCTCGTGCACATCAGCCAGATCCAAGAAGATCGCGTTGATAAGGTGAAGGATGTCTTGAAGGGCGGCCAGGAAGTCCAGGCCCGCGTCATCAAGATCGACCGCGAACAGCGCCGCATTGGTCTGAGCATCAAGGCTGCGAACTACTCGGCCGAGCAGCTCGCGCAAGAGACCGCGACCTACGATCAGTTCACCAAGAACACGGGCGGCTCCGATCTCACGAACCTCGGCGATATCTTCGACGAGGCTTCCAAGAAGGAGTAATCCGCAACTTGTGCGCGGGGTGCAGTCACCCCGCAAATCACTTCAAAGGCGTCCCGCAAAAGCGGGGCGCCTTTTTTTTATTTGGTGCGCTCGCGCTCCGAGAGTTTGGGTGTGGGCGGGGTGCCCCTCACCCTGCGGATTTCCGCCCTGTAGGTTGCGAGCTCGCCTCGCAACTCGGGTGCTGCCAGTGCGCCATTCCGTCAGCGCATTTTCACTCCGCGATCTTCGTAGGTCAGCGAGCTTGCTCGCGCTCTGAGGGGGTGAGTATGGGCGGGGTGCCCTCACCCCGCAAGTCAGGCCTCGCGGGGTGAGGGCAACCCCGCCCACAATTGCTGGCAAGACCGGCCTTCGCTTGTGAAGCGACGCAGACTGCGATCGGAGTTTAAATCACGTTCATCTGCCTCGATCCGCTTACGGCGCCGCCCACTTCAACAATCCGATAAACACGAAAACAATCGTGGCCGATACCGCGCAGCAGCCCATGAAACCGAGCGCATCTTCTCTCGTCCATTTCGCAAATTCCCACGTCGTTCCCGGGAAAAGTTTGGTGCTGTCGAACCGACCGGGATTGCGCCGGGTCTCCGCCATGCCCGCTTCTTCAAGCTCCGGTGTGTCGCCGACGGGTGTCTTCATCTTGCCGTAGAATTGATCGACGCGCTTTTGTTCGGTGCGTGGCGTGAGCAGACTGACAATAATGAGCACGCTGAAGGGAAAGAGCCCGTCGAAATAGAACTGGGTGGCGAGCCGTTTATTAATGCTGTACGACGCGACATCGAGGCCGGCCTTGCTCAAGATCCAGTTTTCCAAATTGAAACGCCCTTCGCCCTTCATCGCACTGGCGGGGTCGTTCGGATTAATTCGCACGACTTTTTCCCAGTAGACTGCGATGGGCTTGCCGGCGGAATCCGGACTCGTGATTACGAGTGAAGGCGCCGTGCTGATTGAAGTTATCTTCGATGCGTTCCACGGAATTCCAAGAATCGCCAAGGCCGACAGGACGACCGAGCACCACACCGAAGCGGCGGTCAGCCGACGCCAGAAAAAGATCAATAACACGGCGGCGCCAAAGGGGACGTTGACCGTGAGTACCAGGTTCACGATTGAGAAAAAGCTGCCCATCAACCATGCGGAAATGCCACCCATGATCAGCACCGCGATGATCGTGAACCGCGCCGCCTTCACGCCCTGCGTTTGGGTCATGTCGGGATTGATGTGGCGGTAGATATTCCGCACGAAGAGCGATGAGATCGCGAGTGCCTTGGCCGCGAGCGTGGACATCGTGCCAGCGAGCACGCCCGCCAACATCAGGCCAATCAGGCCGGGCCCGAGTAATTTATTGGACATCGCACCCCAGACGGAATCGGGATCAGCGAGGACATCGGGGCCGGAGAAAAGCGCGATGGCGATGAGGCCAGCGAAGGCCCAAAGAATGATCATCACGCGTTTCAAATACGCGCCACCGACGCCGCCGAAGCGCGCCGCGAATTCATTTTTCGCCGATCCGTAGATGCCCATGTTGTGACTGAGGCCGTGAATCTGTACGAGACTCACCAATAGAATCGCGCCGAGGCCCCACACGGAAAATTGATTGGCGCCGCTGTTGCCAAAAAGCTCGAACATTTTTGCCGGCACCTTGTGCGCCAGTTCACTCCACCCACCGATGGCGTGCAGCCCAGTCGGGATCAGCAGGAGGGAGAAAATGATAATTAAGATACCCTGTAACGCCTCGTTCACCGCGGCGGCTCCCATGCCGCCCATGACAATGTAGGTGCCTACCACGACCGTAAAACAGGCGTAGAAAATAAGAGCGTTCAGCATGGTGATGTAACTGTGCAGTTCACCCCGCGCACTGCGGTCGCGCAACGTGCCGAGTCGCGTCTGCGCCGTTTCCGGCAAGGTGCCCGCGACGACCTGCTTCTCCAATTGCTTGAGTTCACGGTAGCCTTCGACGGAGGATCGGTCCTCGGCCGTCCAGGTCGTCTCGGGCTTCACGACGAGGGAGGAGGCGATCTTGAACGCGACGACATTGCCAAATCCAAGATAGATGCAGGCGACCAAAATTTGAAACAGCGCGTAGAAACGACTCAAGCCGCGGCTGCCAAAGCGATCCTCGAAAAGATCTGAAACCGTGACGAGTCGCACCCGGCGAAACCACGTATTCATAAACCAAAAATATGGATTCATGAAAACCGTTTGGAATGACAACCACACCCCTGACACACCTTGTTGATACACGAAGCTCGCGGTGCTGACCGCGCCTTGCGGTTCGGTCGCGTTGCCGAACGTCATGAAGAATTGGTAGATCTTGCCGAGCTTCCGACCGGCGAGAAAAAATCCTTCTTCATTCTTGGCTGCGCCGGCGGCGCGTTTTCCAATATAGATCACCGCTCCCAAGTACGCGGCGATAATAAGGAGGTCGAGAGGGTGGAGGCTGCCAATCATCATAACAAAGGGGGCTAAGGGTGGGGAACGACACAACGTGGAGCAATCCAAGCCGCCGGGAAAGCACAAGCCGGCCGAAATCATGCTGACAGTAAGATTTGGCAGCGCTCCGATCAACCTTTCACCGATGGAACCCGACCTCCGGCCGGGTTTTCTTCGTCAACGTCTCCGAATGTAGGAGCTTGTTTACAAGCGATTCGGAGCATTCGTTGCCGGACCTAGCGCTGATCGCTTGCAAGCAAGCTCTCCTCCTACAATGAGCATGGTCGTCCCGGGCCACGAGCGTCGGCGGGGTGTTTCTGCAATGCCGCAGAGCTTGCTCAAGAGATCTTCACTTCTGCACAACCAGTCTTGTCTCGACGACGACGACGCGTCGTTGTCACCGGATGTCTTTGCCGCCACCCGCACCACTCGCTCCGCTACCCGGATCACCTGATCCCGACGCGGTGCTGGATGGATTCCTGGCCGCAATGACAGCCAAGGGATTGACGCTCTATCCGGAACAAGAGGAAGCAATTCTCGAACTCTATGCGGGTAAAAACGTCGTCCTGAATACCCCGACGGGCTCAGGTAAATCGCTGGTCGCGGCCGCGTTTCATTTCAAGGCCCTGTGCGCCGGGCGACGCTCTGTTTATACCTGTCCGATCAAGGCGTTGGTGAACGAGAAATTTCTCAGTCTATGTCGCGACTTCGGCCCCGAGCACGTGGGGATGATGACCGGAGATGCTTCGGTAAATCCTGGAGCTAAAATCCTGTGCTGCACGGCGGAAATTCTCGCCAATATCGCTCTCACGAAAGGGGAGAAGGCCGACGTGTTCGCGGTGATCATGGATGAGTTTCACTACTACTCCGACACCGAGCGCGGTTACGCGTGGCAGGTGCCGTTGCTCACACTGCCGCAAGCGCGTTTCCTCCTGATGTCAGCCACGCTGGGTTCGACGGATTTTTTTGAGCGCGAGATGACGAAATTAACCGGCGTGCCGTCCCTGACGGTACGCAGTGATCGCCGGCCCGTGCCGTTGGCGTTTGAATATTCGGAGACGCCGCTCGCTGAACGGGTGACTGAACTCCTCGCGGATAAACGCGCCCCGGTCTATTTGGTGCATTTCACGCAACGCTCCGCGGCCGAAGCTGCGCAGGCGTTAATGAGTCTGCCGATCTGTACCAAAGAGGAAAAGGCCACGCTCGCGACCGAGCTTGAGCGTTTCAAATTCAACAGTCCCTACGGCAAGGAAATGAAACGCTGGCTGCGTCATGGCATCGGCGTGCATCACGCCGGCTTGCTCCCCAAGTACCGCATCCTCGTCGAACAGCTCGCGCAAAAAGGTCTGCTCAAACTCATCTGTGGCACCGACACGCTCGGTGTCGGTATCAACGTGCCGATTCGCACGGTCTTATTCACTCAGCTTTGGAAATACGATGGCAAGAAAGCAGCGATTCTGAGCGTGCGCGATTTCCGCCAAGTCTCCGGCCGCGCCGGTCGCGCGGGCTACGATGATAAAGGCTACGTGATCGTACAAGCCCCCGAACACATCATTGAAAACAAACGCGCCGAAGAAAAAGCCGCCGCCGATCCGGCGAAGAAAAAGAAACTGGTGAAACAGCGCGCGCCCGAAGGCACCGTCGGCTGGGATGCGAAAACTTTCGAACGGCTGATGATTGCGCCGGCGGAGGAGCTCTCTTCCCATTTCGATGTTTCCCACGGCATGCTGTTGCTGGTGTTGTCGCGCGAGAGCGATGGCTGTCGCGCGATGCAAAAACTGATCGGCGACAGTCATGAGCGTTTGTCGCGCAAAACCGCGCTGCGGCGCCGGGCCTGGCAGCTATTCCGGGCGCTGATCGATCGGAAAATCGTCGAGATTATTCCTCGTCGTTCGTCGGGTCGCTGCTTGCAAGTGAACTTGGAATTGCAGGATGACTTTTCACTGCACCAGGCGTTGTCACTTTACTTGATCGACACGCTGCCGAAGCTGGAAAAAACGAGTCCGGATTATCCATACGATGTGCTCACGCTGTGCGAGGCGATCGTCGAAGATTCGGATCAGATTCTCCGTCGGCAGGTGGACAAACAGAAGGGCCTCAAGATCGAGGAATGGAAGGCGGCGGGAATTCCCTACGAGGAACGAATGGCGAAGCTCGAGGAGATCGAACACCCGAAGCCCTTGCGTGAATTTCTGTACGAGACCTTTAATGCGTTCGCGGCGGCGCATCCGTGGATTGAACAGGAAAATGTCCGGCCGAAATCCATCGCACGGGAAATGTTCGAGCGCTACATGTCGTTCACCGATTACATCCGCGATTACGGACTCGAGCGCAGTGAAGGCCTGTTGTTGCGCCATCTCATGCAGGTTTGGAAAGTACTCGCGCAGACCGTGCCCGATAGTGCGAAGACGGAGGAGGTCGTGGAGATGGAGGATTATTTCCGTGAGTTGATCCGGGGCATTGATTCCAGTCTGCTCGACGAATGGGAGCGCCTGAAAAATCCGGAGTTCGTTGCCGTTGACGCGTCGGACAAACCGGCGCGCCCGACGAGCTTTGATATCACGCGCGATGGCGTTGCGTTTAAGCGACTGGTTCGTACCGCAGTGCTGGGCTTTCTCCAGGATATTGCCGCCGGCGATGCGGAAGCAGCCCGCTTGCGGCTCGCTCCAGTATCCGGCGGAGAAGGGGTGAACGAGAGCGCGAATCTCGCCGAGGCGCGGCGGATTGAGAAAGAGTTCACGGCGTATTTCGAGGCGCGGAATCGATTCCGCCTCGATCCCGAGGGCCGCTCAACGAAGCACACTCATTTTGATGAGGAGGGCGGGGGAGAAGGGGAGCCTGGCAAGACGTGGCACATCGCGCAAATTCTCGCTGATGCAGAGGCGAACAATGATTGGGAAGTTCGCTTCACGCTCTCGCTGGCTGAATCACGCGCCGAGAATCGTCCTGTGTTGAAGTTCGTCGAAGTGAAACTGGTGGGAACGTTTTCGGATGAGGAATCGGATTCAGATCCTTGAAAGTGGAGCGGGTTAACCTCAACCCGCAGGCTTGAGCGCGGGAATCTATAGGATTAAAAATAACACTGTAGCCGCGAGGGAACGCAAAAGGCGCAAAAAATAGGGACGCTTGCCTTGTGATCCTTGCGTTCTTTTGCGGCTAGAAATGCGGCGTCTCCGTCTGGTTAGTATTACTTCGTTAAGTTGCATACCGCTCCTTCTGGAATGGCCGATTTTGTGGGCACCCCGCCCACACCAAATTTAACGAAGTAATACTAGGGTATCCCGCCCACAAATCGGTGTATTGAATCACGCGGTTCCTGCGCTGAGTTTATAATCAACCGTACCATCTTCATCTGCGCGGGTTCTTCTCGCCATCAGCGCGTACAAGTGTTTTGTCGGATTTGTTCTCGAACCTCAGTCGCCGAATGTTGCTTCCGCTCTTTAAGATTCCGTTACGCAGTCGCTCAGAATTCGGTCTCTCACCCAGTCAATTCCTGTTATAAATCCACATGAATCAACCAGTCATCAATGACCCCCGCGCTCGTTTCTGGGGTAACGTCGCAAAATACGGAGCCGTGCTCGTCGCAGGCTTCCTTGTCGCCCCTTACATTTGGGTCGCTATCGGAGGCCTCATCGGCCTCATCGTCGCCGTCGTGGTGATTCTCGCCGCATGGATGCTGCGGCCGGTCGCATTTTCATTCGCCGCCAACATGCGCCTGAAACTCATTAAGTCCGAGGCGGCGAAGAATCCGGTTGAGACGCTTCAAAACGATTTGAAGGACAAGGCCCAGGCTTTGGCCAAGCGCAAAGATGCGATCGAAACCCTGAACAGCCAAATCCGCACGTTCAGCGATAAGGTCGACGAGATTAAGAGTAGCTACGGGGCCGAGGATGCGGGATATCAGAAACTCAGTCGCGACCTGGTCGACTTGCGCCGCGTCTATGCGCACCGCTGTGACAAATGGAAAGAGGCGCGCGAGCAGCTCAAGCTCTACGAGGAAGAAATCAAACGGGCGAACATGATTTGGGAAGCCGCGCAAGCCGCCGCGGCGGCCCGGGAAACTTCCGGCCTGACCGAAGACGAATTTTACGCGAAACTGCGCACTGAAACCGCTTTCGAAACGATCAAAAAAAGCTACAACGACGCACTCGCGTCGCTCGACACCGCTCTGCTCGAAGACCCCTCCACCGCCTCTCTCGCGATTCCCCCCGTGGCGGCCAAGACCCGTTCACTCACCAACTAATCTCCGCATATGAAAAGATTCCCGTTCCAACTTCTTGTTTTGTGCTGCACTACCCTGGCGTTCGCGCAGCCACCCACGCCTGAGACTTTCATCAAGGGTGAAGTCGCCATTAAATTCAACACGCGCACCAATACCGATGGGGATGGCAAGGTTAAGGAAGGCGTGACCGACAAATACTCACTTTCGGTCAACGTCGCCAACAGCGCGCTTTTCCGCGGCACGATCCAGTACACGCCTTTGATCTCCAATATGGTCAGCTCCTCTCAGTTGGCCCATCTCGATTATTCGATTGAGTGCGACGTGGTGAATCCGAAGAACCCCAATCAGACTCGCAATGTGGGTCGCCTCTTCGGCACGGTGCCGGTGGACAACAAAAACGTCTACCGCTTTGGCGAGGGGAACTTGAAGCTCGTGGTTTTCCCGGTCGGAACGGCGAAAGGTTTTGAAAGTAATTTCAAGGGACTCGCACTCGGTAAGCCTCCCGGTTCATCGGAAGGCTTTCTCTCAAAGCTGAAGAAAGAGGCCCTGAGCATTACGAAATCCATTAACGGCAAAACCGTCGCGATCTCGGTCACGAAATACGACAAGATGGAGTTTCAGGCGCACGTCCTCGCCGCCGGGCCGGTCCAAATCTATCCGGAGGCCGTGGTCAACGGCAGTATGATCTATGACTACGGACGCACGGCTTGGTATTTCGACAACGTCACGATCACTTATGCCGTCGATGGGCGCCAATATCAGGATAAGCTCACCGGCAACATTCGTTGGATTGAAGCGGCCAATCGGGCCTCGACCGGCGAAGGCGAATACCAGTTCGATGTTCGCGTTAATGAACCCGCGCAGACGGAAGCTTCGGTCTTCGCCGGCCCCGCTGACGAATCCGCGTTCTTTTCCACGGACGATTCCATTCCCGCGCTCCCCGGGGTGATGAAATAC
>JANYFP010000379.1 GCA_025362555.1 Verrucomicrobiota bacterium | reverse complement strand
CCCTAAAAGGTGGGCGATATACAGATGAAGGTAAATTTTTGCCTTGGGCACTGCGCATTGCACACAATCTTTGCGTAGATCATTTCATGCCATGGCCAGCCGATTCGGCTGACCGCGATTTCACCCGAGGGCGAGCGGTGTGATTTATTAGACAACCTGACCCCTTTCTCGCGCGATGACATCGATCCGGCTTACGCCGGCGATATCTACACGGGCTTCACCATCAGTTTCCAACTTGAACAGCCGAGTCTGTTGCTGACCGGTTGGCGGGTGGAAGTAGAAACCGCCGACGGCTTCCTGGCCGAAGCGCCCGCGCCGCCCGCGCTCGAAGAAGGCGGTCAAATCCTCGCGACCATTCTGCCGGACTTGCAAATTGAACGACCACCCCTGACGAGAAACGCGGCGGCCCACGTGCATGATTTCATCACCCGGCTACAGGCGCGACGGCTGGAAAATTATTCGATCAAAGAGGAACTCCAATTCGGGCCACCCGTCCTGCGGCCTGTGCTCTCCGTCATTATTCCACTGTATGGCCGGATCGATCTGATCGAGCACCAGTTGGCGCAATTCGCCCTGGATCCCGTTTGGGCCCAGTGCGACCTGATCTACCTCGTCGACTCGCCCGAGCTCTGGCAGAGGGTGGCGTGGCGCGCGGAATGGCTGGCGCAGCTTTACCACCTGAGCCTGCGCGTCATTCGCGGCAACCAAAGCGGTGGTTATGCCGCCGTGAATAATCTCGGCGCGAAGCGGGCCCGGGCCGACCTCCTGCTGTTCCTCAACTCCGACGTGTTGCCAATCGCACCGGGATGGATCGAACGCATGGTAGCATCGTATCGGCAGCGACCCGGCATTGGCGCTCTTGGTCCGAAATTACTCTTTGAAGACAATTCCATCCAGCACGCCGGCGTCGGATTCACCGCCGCCACCGACGGATTTGGTTGGGACACGCTGCCGTACTATAAAGGATTTCATCGGCATTTTTCCGCCGCCGCACAAACCCGGCCGGTGACTGCGGTAACCGGCGCATGCCTTATGGTCGACCAATCGCTTTTCCATCGCGTGAACGGATTTGATCAAGGCTACATTCAGGGCGATTTCGAAGACATGGATCTCTGCCTGCGACTGCGGCGCGCCGGCTGCCAAAATTGGTACGATGCCTCGATTGAATTATATCATTTGGAAGGAGTCTCCTATCCCCAGGCTCAGCGCGTGCGTCATGCGACGTACAATCGCTGGCTCCATTCCCGCAAATGGTCGAATGAGATCGAACGGTTGATCAGTCAAAATGGCGCCCCGGCGATGACTGTCGCACAGATATCCGCGTGAGCGATCACGAACGCCAAACCTAAGAAACCAAATCAGGTTTCTTTGGGGGCGTTGCGCAGTTCCATGTCCTGCGGCACCGTACTCAACGCCTCGGCCAATGAGCTCAAGCCCTCCTTAACCTTCAGCAGGCTGTCTTGATGCAACGTCTTCATTCCGTTCTTCATTCCGATGCGTTTCAACTCAGCGGTTTCGTGGCCTTTGTTGATCGCTTCCACAAGTTCTTCATCGGTGATGAGCAACTCGTGAATACCGACGCGCCCTTTGTACCCGGTGTTGTTGCATTTCGGGCACCCCTTGGGACTCGCCTTATAAATTTGACCACTCCAACCCAAGCCGCGTTGCAGAACTTCCTTTTCGCGACCTTCCGGCTCGTACGCCACGCGACAAACCTTGCAAATGCGGCGCATGAGTCGCTGCGAGCAAACGCAGACCAGCGACGATGAAATCATAAAGGGCTCAATGCCCATGTCAGTCAAACGAGCCACGGTGCTCGGGGCATCGTTGGTGTGCAGTGTACTGATCAGCATGTGACCGGTTAACGCGGCTTCCACGGCGATATTTGCCGTTTCTTTGTCACGAATTTCACCGACGAGAATAATGTCGGGATCCTGCCGCAAAAACGAACGCAACGCCGCCGCAAACGTCAGACCGATCTGCCGGTGCATCTGCATCTGGTTGATGCCAGGAAGCGTGTACTCGATGGGATCTTCGGCGGTGCGGATCACGACGTCGGTCGTGTTGATTTCATTCAACGCCGAATAAAGGGTCATCGATTTACCCGAGCCGGTCGGGCCGCAATGCAAAATCATGCCGTAGGGCTGACGAATACATTCACGGTATTTGGCCAAATTCGCTTCGGAGAAACCGAGCGCGGTCAGGGGCAGCGTGGACTTCTGTTTGTCCAAAATACGCATGACCACGCCTTCACCGTGATTCAGTGGTGCCGTCGAAACGCGCAAATCGATATCGATATTCTTCTTATTGTACTGCTTGAAAACGATGCGCCCGTCCTGCGGCAGCCGGCGTTCCGCGATGTCGAGGTTGCACATGATCTTCACGCGGGCCACCAGGGCACCCGCCACGCGGGACGGCAGCCGCAGTTTTTCCTGGGTCAATCCATCGATCCGGTAGCGGACGACGATTTCTTTTTCCCACGGTTCAATATGAATATCGGAAGCACCGGCGAAATAGGCATCCTCAATGATGCGATTGCTCAGCTGGATGATCGGAGCCGACTCCTCGTTCTCCAGATCCTCGTCCTTGATCTCGGTATCAACCTCGTCGAATTGCGCGCCGAGTTGGTCCACCACATCGGAGAACTGCACATCTTCGTGGGCCTGGTCCTTCTTGAGTTTATCCCGGATATCAGCCTCGCGTCCGAGCAGACGGATCACGCGCTGGCCGGTCTTGTCCTGAATCTTGGTCGCGACAGTCGTGTCAAACGGATTGGCAAACGCCACCAGCAGAAAATCACCCACCTGCCCCACCGGCAAAATCAGATTCTTTTGGCAGAATTCGAGGTCGATTTTCTCAAACGTCGTCGGATGCACGCGGTACCGGGCAACATTAAAAGGGGTCAGGCCGAGCGCCCGGCATTTCGCGAGCAGAAGCTGGAACATCGTGATGCGATGATCCGCCTGGAGAATCTGATCGAGCTGGTCGCCCGTCGGCTCATCGGGCCGCGCCAACAACACCGCCTTATTTTCAGCGGTCAGCTTCCCCATCTCCTCGAGCTTATCGATAATCTGAGTCTGTGTGCGTCCGAGCGGCATGATTAGGTGGACATCGGTGCCTGCGTATTACCAGTCAGGGGAAAGGAAGGTTTGGTGCCACCGGCCACCGGAAAGGCGGGCTTCGTGCCGCCGGACGTGAACGGACCCTTGCTGCCGATCGGCGGAGTCGTAGTCCCAGTGGCAAACGGCGGACGCGTCGCACCCTTCATCGGCACACCGGTGCGCCGGCTGACCTCGCCGCGTTCTTCGACGATGCGGTCAAGAAAATCGGCAATGATATCCATCGTGGTGGCCTGCCAGATAATCTGGCCGCCCAGCGTCTTCTCCCAATGCGCACGCACGGCCGGACTGAGATAATAGGCGGTGGCCACAAAATGAAAATCCTCCTCCTTGTCGAAGGGCACACTCCACGTCGCCCAACACGCGCCCACATCGATATCGCGTTTCACTTCATCCGGCACCTCATACGCGCGCAGGTCGATCACGCCGACCCCGTGGTCGTCCACCACATGGTGCAACAGGTCTTCCTCACGCAGGACCTTGGTTTCGTAGGCCAGAATATTCAGGACGGAACTGCGGCGCATGTCGCCGGACGCGGCGATCTCGAGCAAACGCTCATTGGCCGCCTCGAGATCCTCAAACTTCACGAGATTATGCTCGATCAGCGCAGAACCCAACAGACGGTTGGAACGCATCAATAATGGCCGGTGTTCCGACATGTATAAAACTAAGTTACTTTGGCTTTCGTCCGTGGCGATTTCTTTTCCTTGGCGCGCATTTTCTTCACCCGTTTTAACAATTCTTTGCGGAGCTTCGGTATCCCCACCTCGGTCAAACAGGAGATCGGCACGATCTCGACCTTGGAATATCGTTTCTGGAATTTCTTCAGATTAACGACGGCCGCATCTTCGTCCATTTTAT
Organism: Verrucomicrobiota bacterium; assembly: GCA_025362555.1. Lineage (GTDB taxonomy): Bacteria > Verrucomicrobiota > Verrucomicrobiia > Opitutales > Opitutaceae > Lacunisphaera. Next base: position 10,506 of record JANYFP010000379.1, on the reverse strand, counting down.
TGGACACCACCAAGCGCGGCTTGTCCAGGAGGGCGGGATTGTAGAGCTCAAGCTCCTGCAGCAATTGTTTGTAGTCGTCGCGCGGATCGCGCGTGTCCGTACCCGCCATATCGAGAATAAAAAGCAGCAATTTGCAGCGCTCAATGTGCCGCAGGAAACGATGACCGAGGCCCTTGCCTTCATTCGCTCCGGCGATCAGGCCCGGCACATCGGCGAGCACGAGGCGTTCGTATTCCTCCTTGTAATCAATCACGCCGATCTGCGGATGCAGAGTCGTGAACGGATACGGGGCCGTCTTCGGGTGCGCATTGGTGATGAGCGTGGTCAGCGACGATTTGCCGGCGTTCGGAAACCCAACCAGGCCGATGTCGGCGATGCTCTTCAGTTCAAGCCGGTAGTTGGCGGCTTCACCGGGCTCACCAGGACCGGTTTTACGCGGTGCCCGCGTGACCGATGATTTAAACTTCGTGTTGCCGAAGCCACCTTTGCCGCCCTTGCAGAGGATAAATTCCTGATGGTCTTCCAAAATTTCCACGACGATTTCGCCCGTTTCCGCGTTATAGGCGACGGTGCCCAACGGCACGCGCAAGATCGCCGGTTTGCCTTCGCGACCGTTGCAATCCTTGCCCTGGCCATGTTCACCGCGCTCGCCGGTCCAATGCGGCTTAAATTTGAAATCGATCAGATTGTTTTGATCGTCATCACCCCGCAGAATGACGTCGCCGCCATTGCCGCCATCGCCACCGTTCGGGCCGCCCCAGGGTTCGTATTTTTCCCGGCGAAAGCTCGCGCAACCGCGCCCGCCGTCACCTGCCCTGGCTTTGATCTTAACTTCGTCGATGAACATAGGAACCTAAGACGCGCAAACCGCGCATGATGTAAAGGGGTAACTCAGACCGTGATTTTGATGCCCTTGCGCAAATACGTCGGCACATCGAGGTCCTGGCCCTCGAAAAGGTTGCGGTCGGATTTGTCGAAGGAACCCCGATTTTCGGCCGGCTCGCCCTGAAAACCGAATTCTTCCTGCTTAGCCTTGTCCGCCTCAGCCTGCGCAGCTTCGCGGGCGGAGGCACCCGTTTGACCTGCGGTTTTAATCGCCACCTGGCCTTCCGCCGCGAGTGATGCAGTCGTGACGCCGGTCGCCTTGCCCGACTCTTTCCGCATCGGTGGCGTCGTGGGCCGCCGCACAAAATTGCGACTGCCGAGATCCGTCGTACCAATCACGCAAATCTCCACCTGTCCGTGCAGGCCTTCATCAATCGCCGCGCCCATCACCACATGCGCCTCACGGCCAAATTCCTCGGTGATCGCCGTCATCAACTCGTTCACCTTCGTGAGACTGAGGTCCGCGCCGCCGGTGATATTAACCAGCAACCGGTCCGCCTTGCGGGCGTATTCGGGCGTATGCAACAGCGGACATTGCTTGAGATCCTCCAGCGCCGCCTGCGCCGGATTTTCGCCGCTGCCGACGCCTAAACCGAACAAGGTCTTGCCACCACGCTGACGGAACACCTGACGCAGCGCGGTGAAATCCACATTGATCAGTCCCGTGCGCGACAGCATGCCCCAAATCGATTTCACGCCGCGCCCAATCCACTCGTCCGCGCGCGCAAAGGAATCGAGCACACTCGTCTGCTCCGTGCCTTCCTGCAGGAGCATGTCGTTCGACAACGGGATCACCGCATCGCACACCCGGCGGAGTTCCGCCAGGGATTCTTCGGCCTGTTTGCGCCGGCGGCCACCTTCGAAACTGAAGGGCAGCGTGACAAACGCGATGACGACCGCGCCGGCTTCCGCCGCGATCTCGGCAATCACCGGCGCCGCCCCCGACCCCGTGCCGCCACCAAGGCCCGCCACAAGGAAAATCAAGTCCGACCCTTTGACAATTTCCGCGATCTTATCGGCATCGGCTTCAGCCGCCTTGCGACCGATCTCGGGATCGCCGCCGGCGCTCAAGCCGCGCGTCAGCGACGTGCCGATCAGAATTTTATCCTGCACCGGCGACATGCTGAGCGCCTTGAAATCCGTGTTGATGACCGCGAGCTGCAGGCGATCGAGGTTTTCCATTTTGAGGCGGTCCACGGCGTTCGAGCCGCCGCCACCCACGCCCACGAGCTTGATGCCGACATTGCGGTCGGTCAGCGCCTCAAGGGGAAGTTCGTTTGAATTCTGGTCCATGGCTTAGGAAGTGGTGAAAATTTTGGTGAGGCTGCTGAGGAACCCGGTCTTGCGTCGCGGCGGCACCGCGTGTTCCTGCGCGCCGCGCAGGCCGAATTGAAAAATGCCCAGGACCGTGCTGAACATCGGATCCTTCAACTCATCCTTAACCCACGCCGGCGATTCGCCGCGCCGGGCATTCACGCCAAAAACATTCGTGGCCACCTCGTCGATCCCGGGCAGCTTGGAAGTTCCACCCGTGAGAATCACGCCTGCGCCGCAGTGCTCAGCTGCAAACGTCGTGCCGAGTTTCTGCTTGATGACCGTCAATAATTCCTGCGTGCGCACGGCGGCAATCGTCTCGATCGACGTCTTGGAAAACTGGCGGTCGCCAAACGACGCATCGCCGTTGAGCCAGACTTTTTCGCTCTTATCCCGCGTCTGAATCGTGCCGCGCCCGTGGCGCAATTTCAGCATTTCCGCTTGGGCGGTCGTGACGCGCAAGCCGATGCTGAGGTCGTTCGTCAGGTGATCGCCGCCGACCGGCAGCGTCCCCGTGACGTACACGTGGCCATCGCGATAAAGCACGTAATCGGTGATCCCCTTGCCCAAATTAATCACGAGAGCGCCGTGCTGGCGTTCCTCGGCGGTGGTGAGCAGCGAACCGTTCGCGAGGCTCGACAACACCAACTCACGCACCTCGAGGTGATAGCCGCCGACGACGTGAATGTTGTCGCTGACCTTGCCCTCGTGGCCGTGCACCATCCAATAACCCACTTCAAGCCGGCGACCGGAAAGATGCTCGGCATCGGTCACCGCGCGACCATCGAGCCGGAAAGGGCGGCGGATTTCGTGAATGCGCGAACGGCCGGCGGGGAGTTCTTTTTCTTTGGCGAGATCGCACACGGTGGCGATATCGAGCGCGGTCACGGTGTTGTCGGCCGACTTCACGTTGACCGAGGCTTCATTATAAAAACCGTCCAGATGGCCGCCAGTTTGGGCGAGCCACACTTCCTCGATGCGGGCGCCGGCGCGCTTCTCCGCCATTTCGAGCGCGTGATGCGTCGCTTCGCACGCCGCCTTGTAGTCGACCACTTCGCCTTTCATGACGCCGCGCGAGGGAGCGACGCCGACGCCGATGATGTTGAGACTGCGCCCGCGGGCGATTTCGCCGACGAGGACGGCAATTTTGCCGGTGCCGATTTCGACGGCGCCGATGATTCTGCTGCTGTTAGAGGTCACGTTTACTGGTGCGTTGAGAAGGTTGAATGGAAAAAGTGGGCTGCGGAAGTTTGGCGAGTTCGTCGGGGGTGTTGCGCATTTTGACCGGCACCTGGCCCTCAAGCGCCAGATTCACGGAGAGCAACGATGGCTCGGGCAGCACGCGCACGGAATCGACCACGTAGTCAAGCTGGGCGATCTGCTTCCGATAATCACGTTTTCGGCTGAAGATAATTTCTGGAATATCCTGAGCTTTCACCACGATCTCATCCCGCGATTCCAAGCGGGCGAGCGAAACAATCTGCCAATCCCGGTAAAGAAGCGGTGCCTCAAGCTGCGCCTTGGCCAACAGCGCCGCCACATCGGCCATGCCCGCGATGGGTTCGAATCGACCTTCGCCCGCTTTGACCAGACGCACGCCATCGAGCCAGGGCAGACTCGCCACCATGGCCTTGTCGTAATTAAATCCGTCGTAAACCACGCCGTCCGGCGCGACCAGCAACTGTTTGAGTCCATCACCTTCACTCGCCTGCAACCGCGCGACTGGGGTCCGTTCATGCAAAGTCACCACCAGGGTCGCGGGGAAATTCCGGGTCAGGACCGCCATCTTCACCTGGCCGTTGTTCAGCAATTTATCCCGCAACGCCGCGAGATCGAGCGCCATCAAGCTCGCAGTCTTGGATAAACCGAGTGAGTCGGCCGCCCATTTTTTCGTCAGCACCCCATCGGTGATCAGCGCAATCTCGCGCACCGGTTCGCTGTCGACCGCTGCGGCCAAGGCGGCGCGATCCGTCTCCCACGAGTGCACCACCGAGTAAATCCCCCAGGCTCCGGCGACGGTGAGCGTGCAGAGCGTGGCAATCTTGAGCCACTCCAACCGGCGGCGGGACCGACCCTGCCGCGACATCGCCAACGGCTTCACTTCCTGGCGAATATTTCGCCAGGAACGACCGGGGACGGAAACGGTTGTGGGTTCAGGGGAGTTCATTGACGCGCAGTATGGGCCAGCTGAAATCGTTCCACGGCGGGGGCAGTCAGTTCGCGACACAGCGCAATAAAATCCAGTCCCACGCAACGCGCACTCATCGGCAGCAGGCTCGTCTCTTTCATGCCGGGCAGCGTGTTGATTTCCAGCAAATACAGTTCGCCATCGCCAGAAACCATGAAGTCGATGCGCGCGTAATCTCGGCAGCCACACGCCGCGAACGCCGTTTCCGCCGCCGCCCGGATCGCGGCGGCCAGTTCTTCCGAGATTTTTGCCGGCGCAAAATACTCCGTCAGGCCCTTCGTGTACTTGCTGGAGTAATCAAACACGCCCGACTTCGGCACGATTTCCACCACGCCCATCGCTCGACCGCGCAACAATCCGACCGTGAATTCCCGTCCCAGAATGCGTTTCTCCGCAATCCAATCGCCCTGCCGCACGCCGGCGAGCGCAATTTCCAGCCCCACTTTCGAAGTCACAATTTGCAACCCGACACTGCTGCCCTGGCGGTTGGGTTTTAACACGATTTGCTCGCCAAATTCCGCCGTCAACGCCGCAGCGGTGGGCTTGGCCGTCGCGAGGAAATTGCGGCCCGGCGACACCTGCACGCCCATGGCGGAAACCGTCAGACGCGTGCGCCATTTATCAAAACAAAGATCACTGCCCTTCGCATCGCAACCCGCGTAATGAACACCCGCCGCATCCAGCAAACGCTGCATGCTGCCGTCCTCGCCAAAAACGCCATGCATCGTCGAAAGGACGATGTGCCGCGCCGGATCAAGCCCTTCCGGGAGCGCATCCGTGTCGACGACAAACAACCGGGTCGGATGAGTGTAGGCCATGGCGAGGGCCGCCGCTTTGCCCGAGCCCAGGGAAACTTCTCGCTCAGCAGACGTGCCGCCCGCGAGGACCGCGATCATAGGTTCATTCATAAAACATCCCTCCATTCCTGACCGTAGAGCAACACCTCGGGTTCAAGTTCGATGCCGCGCGCACTCTTGACGCGGGCGCGGATTTTTTTCACGAGGCCGATGATGTCGGCGCTCGTCGCGTGGCCCCGGTTCACAATGAAATTCGCATGCACCGACGAAACTTCAGCGTCACCCACCCGCTCGCCTTTCAAACCCGCTTCATCAATCAAGCGGCCCGCCGAGGTCCCCGTGGGATTCTTAAAAATGCAGCCCGCACTGGGCTCACGCGGCTGCGATTCCACGCGCTTCTTCTGATAAGTTTCAATCTGCTGCCGAATCGCCGTCGCGTCCGCGTTCGCCGCCGGTTTCAGGTACGCGCCGAGCGCAATCGCTTCGTGCAGCTCCGCGCAGTGCCGGTAATCCACATGCATCGCCGCTTTCTTCAACACCTGCACCTCGCCTTGCAGCGTCATGAGATGAACTTCGTCCACGACATCAAACATCCAGCCGCCCATCGCGCCGGCATTCATCCGCAACGCGCCGCCGACAGACCCGGGAATGCCTTCAAGAAATTCAAAGCCCTGCAATCCCGCCTTTGTCGCGAGCCCGCAAAGATTTTTCAACCGCAGTCCGCCCGCCGCCCATACGCGGCCATCCGGTTGCACTTCAAATTTCTGCCAGCTTTCCTGCGCGAGACTGATCACCAGACCATCGACGCCGCGATCAGGAATAATAAGATTCGAGCCGCGCCCGAGCAGCAGCACCGGCAGTTGCCGGCGATTTGCCTCCAACAACAGTTGACGCAAATCCTCCCGGCTCGCGGGCTCCGCATAAACCCGCGCCGGACCACCCACCCGCATCGTCGTCTTGGGTCCGAGCATTTCACGCTCCGTGAGCTTCGTTGCCAGACTGAGCCGCGCCCGGATCGCACCGACAAAGTCATTCCACTCCGCCTCCCGCTGCTCTGCTTTTTTCAAAGCTGCCACAAATTCATGCGCCGACTGCTCGATGTCACCGGCACCAACAAACACCACCGTGTCCCCCGGGAGCAACGCCGCTTGCAACGTCCGCAACAGGCCCGCGTCGTCGCCCGGCAAATAGGTGACGTGATGTTCCGCGCCGGATTTTTTAACCTCAGCGTAAATATCCGCCGTCGTGCCGCCAGCGACCGGCGACTCGCTCGCCGCATAAACATCCATCAGAAATAAACTATCCGACCCCGCCAGCGCGGCAGCGAATTCCGTTTTGAACTGCGCCGTCCGGCTGAAACGATGCGGCTGAAACACCACGACGAGCCGACCCGATCCTCGGCGGCGGAGACTGGCGAGCAACGCGCGGATCTCAGTCGGATGGTGCGCGTAATCCTCGTAAACCGTGAGCGTCGACGCATGCAACAATGCCTGGCGACGACGCACGCCGGCAAAACTGGCGAGCGACTGAGCATCAATCTTCGCGCCCAAAAACTCCGCGACTGCCAGCGCGGCAGTCGCGTTGCTCGCATTAAACTCCCCGCGCGCCTGCACGTGCGCCTCGGTCACGGAAAACTTTCCGCTCAACGCGAGGGTCTGCCCGAACAGTTTGTCACTTAATAAGTGACAAGAGTAATCCCCGGTGCGACCAAAACTCAGGGTGGGACGAACCGCTCTGCCCTCCAAGTCTTTCGCTGCGCCCTGCGGTTGCGTCCGACCCGCGATGCGGACTGACAGCGTACACGCGTCACTGATAAACACCGCGCGTTTCGTCCGCGCGAAGAGCGCCGCGAACGCCGCTTCCAGATCCGCGAGTGTCGGATAATGATCCGCGTGATCCCAATCAAGATTCACCACGACCGTAATTTCCGGAGCAAATCGATCGATCGTACCGTCGCTCTCATCGACCTCGGCGATTACCCACTCACCCGCATCGACCCGGGCCGGCGGAAGACTTTCATTCTGAAATAGTCCGCCCAAAATCCAGCCACAGGGAAAATTCGCCCGCTGCAACGCCGTGATGAGCATGGCCGTCGTCGTCGTCTTGCCGTGCGAACCAACGATCGCAACCAGCTTCCGGCCCTTTATCACTTCGGCGAGCATTTCACCGCGACGCACCTGCGGCAAACCGAGCGACGTGGCCCGACGGCGCGACGAATGCTCCGGTGCGACCGCCGAGGAAAACACTACGAGATCGGTGGCGTCCGGCAAACCGCCCGCCGGCGTGATCGTGATCCCGGCGTGCTCCAGCATTTCGCGGACGGCGGGATTCCAACCATCGTCCTCGCTGCTGATTTTAAAGCCGAGTTGCGCGAGATAAATTCCAAGCGGAGCCATGCCCATGCCGCCCGCACCGAGCAGGTGCACTCGCAGCATGGCCCGACCGAAAACTGGGGGCGGCGGATTCATATGACCGAGGGCGCGTGCCGCAAATTCCGCGCGGATGGCTTCCCCGACGCGAGATCCTCGAGATCGTGCACGATGATATCGATGCTGTTTTCATGCGACATGCGCCGCAGATTGCTCCGGAATTTATTCAGCATCCAGTCGTTGAAAATCACATCAAGCACTTCCTGCCGCAGACTGCTTAGCGCGGACTCATCCAGCACCACGCCGCCGCCCTGCTGCTCGAAATACGTGGCGTTCGCCCACTGGTGGTTGTCGGCGGCGAATGGATAGGGAATCAATATCGCGGGCGTTTCGCAGCGCACCAACTCGGCGATCGTCCCCGCGCCCGCGCGGCTCAAAACGAGATCGGCCGCGGAAAGCAACACGCCCACGCGATCGGAAAATGCCTCGAACCAGGCGTACACGACGCGCCCATTCTTACCGTGGACCTCGCGCCGGCCGACTGCGCCCTTGCCCATGCCGGTGATGCAATAAATCTGGACATCATCCAGCGCGAACGCCGCCAAATTCTGTTCGGCCCACTGATTCAAATTACTCGCGCCCTGACTGCCGCCCATGATGACCAAAAGTTTTTGCGCCGGATCGACGCCGAGTTGCGCGCGCGCCACATCGCGTGGCAGCCGCGTGATTTCATTGCGCACCGGCAAACCCGTGTGGCGAACCATGACCCCGCGGATACCCGGCATGCGAACCCCGGGCGGCAAATACAACCGGGCCGCCAGACCGGAGAGTTGCCGCACCGCGCGACCGGGCACGCGATTGGCTTCATGCAACGCGACGGGGATGCCCGAGATGCGTCCCGCCAACACCACGCCCGCGTTGGTGAATCCGCCGAAGCCGATGATGGCGTCGGGGCGCTGGGCCTTGATAAAACGCCAACTGAACAGCAAACCTTGCGCCTGCTTGTTGATAAAACGCGCCAGCACATCCGGGCGCACGCCGAAAGGCGCACTGGCCACGCGCACGGCGGCGAGATGCGGATATTTTTCAACGAGCCGCGTATCCACTTCCTTGTGACTGATGAACAGCGTGACCTTATGACCGCGCGCGAGGAGCGCCTCAGCCAGCGCAATGCCAGGCGACAGGTGTCCACCGGTGCCGCCGCAGGCGATAATGAATTTGCTCATACCTCGCCCTCAGGGCGAAAGTGACAAGTGGCACGTAGCAAGTACCAAGCCTTCGGCTGAGGAGATCCGTCTGGAGCCTGCCTGTCACTTGTCACTTGTAACTTGTCACTTTTTGCACTCACCCCACCACCTCCGTCAGTGAACGTTTGCGCACGAGCGGCTTTGGCCGTTCCCAGGCGCGCTGCGTGTTGATGATGATGCCGACGAGCAGGCCCATCAATAAAAGATTCGAGCCGCCCGCGCTGATAAACGGCAAAGACATGCCTTTCGAGGGAAGCAAGCTCGTGACGACGCCGAGATTGATAATCGACTGCAACGTGATGAGCAGCACGCAGCCCGTCACGAGGAGGAATTGAAAAAGATTCGGCGCCCGGCGCACGTGCATCAGTCCGGCGACAAAAATCGTCACAAACAACGCCACCGTGAGCAGCGTGAAGACGAGCCCCATTTCCTCGCCCATGATGGCGAAAATATAATCCGTGTGCGCCTCGGGCAGAAACGCATTTTGCTGGCGGCCGTTGCCGAGACCCACGCCGCCCACGCCGCCCGCCGCGAAGGCGAGCAGCGCCTGCCACGGCTGATAACCGGTGCCCTGGCGGTTGGCTTCCGGGTCGAGAAACGAGAGCACGCGGGCGAGCCGCACCGGATTATTCATCACCAGCACGACAAAACCAAAGACCGCCAAGCCGATGGACGGCAGCAGAAATTTCAGCCGCGCGCCGGCGAGAAAAAGCAAAATCACGCCGATGGTGCCGAGCAGAAAAGCGGCGCCGAAATCCGGTTCGACCAGCACGAGCAGCACGAAAAAACCAATCCATGCGCCCGGCATAATGAAGCCGCGCAAAAAATCGTGGAGCCGACTTTGGTTGAGCGCGAGGTAGTGCGCGAGCGAAAAGACGAGGGCGAGTTTCGCGAACTCGGAAATCTGCAAACGCACACTGCCAAACCCGAGCCAGCGGCGGCCGCCATTCACCTTGATCCCGATGCCGGGAATCAGCACGAGCGCGAGCGCGGCGAGAGCCACTCCCGCCGCCACCCAGGCAAATTTGCGCAACTGTTCCAGATCCGCGACCGCCATGCTCCAGCCCACTCCGAGCGCGAGCGCGAGGAAGATGAACTGTTTGTAGAGATAAGCGTACGGCCCGCCTTTAATCGGCGAGCTCGCGCTGAACAACACGACCAGTCCAATGGAGATAAGCGCCGCCACACAGACGACGATGACGCTCGCGGGAGTGATCGTGAGAGGTCGGCGGGAGGCAACAGCACTCGGCGAACTCACCATGGGGGTGGCGGCGTTTACTTGGTTCCGCCGGAGGAGTCTTCCACCTTGATTGTCGGCACTTCCGTACTCGGCTCTTTCAAGCCGGCATCAAGATCCTGACCGGGAGGCGGCGCGGTGATTTCAAAACGTTGAGCGACCGGAGCGGGAGTCGGAGCGGTCGTGTTGGTCGACGTCGGCGAGGCGGGCTTCGCGGCAGACGTCGAGGCCGGGGTCGCCGGCTTGGTAACTGCAGCCGCAGGCTTGCTGGCGGACGCCTTCATGCCGGGAATAATGAGCTGCTGACCGGCGCGAACTTTCGATGGATCAGTGATGTTGTTCACCGCGGCGAGTTCGCCGACCGTAACCTGATGTTTATGCGCTATCACGCCCAAGCTTTCGCCGGGGAGAACCGTGTATTTTAAGGCTTCGCTCGCGGAGGCTGCCGATTTCTCGGGCACCGCGGTGA
>JANYFP010000359.1 GCA_025362555.1 Verrucomicrobiota bacterium | reverse complement strand
GTTCAACGACGACATTCAAGGCACTGCCGGAGTCGCCTTGGCCGGGCTCTATTCTGCCTCCAAGTTGGCCGGCGTAAAATTCTCCGATATGCGCATCCTTTTTTCCGGCGCTGGGGAAGCTGGCATCGGCATCGGTGATCTCATCGTCGAGGCGCTCAAAGCCGAAGGCCTCTCCGAAATTTCCGCCCGCCAACATTGCTGGTTCGTCGATTCCCGCGGCTTGGTGGTCAAAGACCGCACGGATCTGGTCGAACACAAACTGCGCTTCGCGCACGACCACCCACCAACCCAAAGCCTGCTGGAGGCGGTCGAAACCCTCCAACCACACGCCATCATCGGCGTCTCCGGCATCCCGCAGTCGTTCACCCAACCCGTCGTGGAAGCGATGGGTCGCAACCACCCGCGTCCGATTATTTTCGCTCTCTCCAACCCCACTTCAAAATCAGAGTGCACCGCCGAACAAGCCTACACTTGGACCAAGGGCGGCGGGATTTTCGCCAGCGGCAGTCCGTTCCCCCCGTTCGAGCTCGACGGCCGCACCTACGTTTCCGGCCAGGGAAATAACTCGTACATTTTCCCCGGCGTCGGGCTCGGCGTCATCGCCAGCCAGGCATCACGCGTCACCAATGAAATGTTTTTCGTCGCCGCCAAAATCCTCGCCTCGCTCGTCACCCAGGAAGACCTCGCGATCGGCCGAATTTTTCCCGACCTTGCTCGCATCCGGGAAGTCTCGACCAAGATCGCCCTCGCCGTGGCCGAAACCGCATTCAACCGCGGACTCACGCGGCAACCCCGCCCGGAAGATCTCGCCGAACACATCAAAGCCCAGATGTATCAACCGGAATACGTCGACTACGTGTAAGCGATACCGAGCGCAGTAATCAACGCTGTAGGAGGGGCTTCACGCCCCGATCTTCCCCGCCAGCACCCGCTCAATCACCGCGATCGCCCGCCGCTCCCGCTCCGCCCAATCACCCGAGATCAACTCGAACGGCAAATTCCGCCGCTCCAGTGCTCCCCGCCAAAGGCGCATTCCTTTCTCGCGGTCCGCCTGAGCAGGAAAACATCGCTGCGGATCCGGCGCAAAGGGCACGTCAATATCAAGCAGAAGATACAGCGAATATTTTTTCGCCCGCTGCTCCGCCCCACGCCGCACGTCGTCGGGACAGGTCCCATAAAGCAAATCACTCCAAAGCGTGGTCGTGAGCGCATCCGTATCACAAATAATCAGCTGGGGGGCAGCCCGCCCTTCGAAACCTTGGCTAAGCTGGGCTTCATCCTCCCGCCGCCATTGTTCGTGCGCGATCGGACTCATATCCTCGAGTGTAATCACACCATGCCTGTCCCAGAATTCCCGCGCGTATTCAGCAACCAACGGCGCGTTGAAATGCGCCGCCAATTTCTCCGCGAGCATCGTCTTCCCCGTGGACTCGGGCCCGAAAACCGCGATGCGTTTGATCTCATTCATCATATCCAGGTAAACTTCGTTGCCCTCAACGGCCGATCGCAAGCGTCCGCGAATCAGAATCAGCCCGCTGCATCGATCGCCGCCAATCCCACCAACCCACGAACGCCATCCCGAGATAGATCGCATAAAGAAACGCCGTGAAGGCCAGCTCCGCGCTCCAATACGACATTACCGCCACCAAATTCACGACGACCCACAGCGCCCAATTTTCAATATTCTTCCTCACTTGCAGCGTCTGCGCCGCGACACTGAACATCGCAATAAACGCATCCCGCCACGGCATGGCGGCGTGCATCCACGGCCCGATCGTCAACGCCCAAAGCACCGTTGCCACGCTGGCACCAATCATCGTCACAGCCCAGCCGCGGCTCGAAAGCCGTGTCACTGGCAACTCGGGCGCCTGCCCGCGATCCCGCACCCAATGCCACCAACCCCACGCAAACGAACCGAAATAAAAAATCTGCAACGCCGCGTCGGCCGGAAAGTTGATCTGATAAAACAACACGCCTTGCACCGTGACCGCAACCAGGCCCACCGGAAACGCCCAGAGACTGCGCCGAATCATCAGCCACACCCCGACCAGGCCGAGCGCGAGGTTAGCCTGATCCAGCGGCGAAGCGGTCGTCAGGCCCAACCGAATATTCTGCCAGACCTCGCTCAAGCGCCGTCCTTTTTCGACTGCGCCAAATACGCTTCCATCGCCTCGCGCGTCAACGTGTGCGCCGCCGCGCAACGCGGGCATTGCACGCGAATCGTCTCGCCCTCGCCAAAGATTCCCTCCGGATCACTTCGAAAAGCTGGCGCGATCGCGCCAAGGATTTTCTGATCGGTGCAACCACAAAACCAGCGGTAAAGTCGTCGATCAATGCGGGCGAGCGTCTCGGTTTTCTCCAGCGCTTTCACTCCCGCGAGATCCACCGAGTTAAACCACGCGACATCGCAATCCGGATGCGAGACCAACATCGCAAATTGATCCTCACCCAAATCAAAATAACGCACCGGCCGCTGCTCGCTCGTCGCGTAGTAGGCCTGCACGGCCAAGAAAACATCGGCTCCTGAAAAGTGCACCACGCTGCGGCGTTTCTCTGCTCCGCGGCGCGGCAGGCTGTCGCTATAGAAAACATTTTCCGCCGCTTCCTTCACATTCTCGGTGAAGAGCCGGCCCACGACGGTGCAATCCTCATTATCCCCCGCGAGAAAAACATTCAGTCGCGGCTCCTGGAAATTGAGGGTCCACGCGACGTGTTCATTCAGCGGCCGGTTGGCGCAATGCAACGCAAACGTGGCCAGCGCATTTTTAAAAATCGCATCCTGTTCCGGCGTGTAGCGCAGTTTTTGATCGGCGAGATGCAGGTAATAATCCGTAAACAACGGCCCGCAATCAGCGCGCACGAGCATGGCGTTGCGTTGACGGACAAAGTCCAGCGTCACAATGGAGCCAGCAATTTCAGGAGTCGGTTCTTCAGCCATTCAAGGCAGTGTATGGAGAATTCCTGAAAAGCGAGCTGGAGAATCAAGTATCGTCGCGGGCAGAGGAATTCGCCCGGCCAAGCGCACGTGAGCAAGCCCTCAGTGGTTCTTCGCTGTTTTCGATAGGTGAAACTTTAGAAAACCCCTTCAACTCACCCGCCGGGCCGCAGCCTTGGCGTAGGCTGGTCGTCTTCGGTGGTGGTTCCTGGGAGTCAGCTGATCGCTGACTGGTGTGTTCCGCCTGCGATTAGCAGGCCTCAGAAACCCATGGGCGGAGACGATTGGGCAAGCCACACTTTCAATGGTTCATCCCTTGATGAATCCAATGAGCGGTTAGAACTTCCGGGGTTTTGATTCTGTTTTGTAAGGCTACCCACTGGAAGTAGCGAGGCCCCCTCAGTCTTTCGAAATCACACCCTTCTGCTGTAACTTGGAAACCTTGGGCTTGATGACAAACGAACAGTAACCCTGACCCGGGTGCTGATTAAAATAATCCTGATGGTAGGCCTCAGCCGGCCAGAATTTTTTCAAAGGCACGATCTCGGTGACAATTGGATCTTCGTGATGCGCCTGCGCCGCCGTTTTGGCGAGCAGCGCGATCTGATGCTGCTCCTCGGTATGATAAAAAATCACCGAACGATATTGATCACCGGCATCCGCACCCTGCCGATTCAACGTGGTCGGATCATGCGATTCAAAAAACACTTCGAGCACTTTTTCATAGCTGATCACGGCCGGATCGAATTCCACTTGGATAACCTCGGCGTGGCCTGAACCGTGGGCGCAAATATCCTCATAGGTGGGATTATTCGTATGCCCCCCGGAATAGCCGCTCACACTGTGAATCACGCCGGGGACACGCTGAAACACCGCTTCCGTACACCAGAAACACCCACCACCAAAGGTGGCTAATTCAGTTTTCGTCGCCGCTTTTGGTTCAGCTTTGACGAGAGGAGCAGCCGATGCGGGCTTCTGACAACTGGAGTTGGTCATAATGGCAACAAGGAGGAGATGAAAAAAGAAGCTAACTTTCATGCACGTAGGAGCAGCGTAGTCACCTTTTATTCCCGCGCAACCCGGACGAAGTAAACCGGCGCTTGCGACCGCGCTCATTACCATCGGGGCTGTTTGCCGGGCGACTGCCCCGGACAAGCCTGCGGGCAAAGGTCGGTGAACCTTTCCTGAAACGCCAGCACGCGTTAACGGGCATACCGGGTTTTCAGCAAGCAAACAGCCGTGCTGGTTCCGATTAGGGTTAGCGCCCGCAAAGCCACGCCATAACCAAACGATGCTCACCCCAAAGCAGCAGACAATTTCGGGGCGGAATCGCTTGCGCAGAACCACGGTCCCGCCATCTTGGCAACCATGCCATTGGCCAACCTGGCAATGAAGCTACGTGAAGGTTTCCCCCATGACCACACTCACCACAGATCGCCCAAACCCTCTCGACCCTGAGCCCCGTTGATTCGCAACTTACCCTTAAACCAGATCACCAAGCCATGCTATCCCGAAGATCCGATTTCCTATCATCAATTGGCATTCGAATTTTCCTCCAGTCCAATCCTTCACCCATGAAAAAACTATTTCTCTTTGGCCTCGCCGTGATTTCAATTGGGCTGGTCCCAACCGCTCTTGGACAAAGAAACATGGCGCGGGAAGCAGCCATCGAGCAACAGTTGCAGGCCAAACATCCGGAATTGGTGGAATCATTCCGGGCGGCACGCGTCGCCATGGATCGCAACGATTATGTGGAGACGGAGCGTTTGTTGACCGACGTGGTAAAGCAGGCCGCGGATTTTGACCCCGCCTTGCGGCGACTGGGCGCAGCCAAGATCCAAAATGGTCAGCGCGCGGAAGGCATGAAGCTTTTGGAACAAGCCATCGCACGCAATGCCTCAGTCGCAAATTTATCCTCGCTGGCTTACGCCCTCGCCTTTCCAGATAAAAACACGGCGAGCGCGGAAGACAAACGCACCGCATTGAACCTACTGCGTAAATGCCGCCAACTGCCGGACGGCCAGGACGAGGATGTTTTGTCCGCCACAGCCCAGCTGGCTTTCAATACCGAAAACGTTCCGGTGGCGCGCGAGGCGGTCGATATCCTGCAATTGAAATACCCCGACCACCCGACGACCCATTTGTTCACAGCGTATTTGACTGCTACCGATGAAAACTGGATCACGGCCGAGAATGAAATGCGGGTGGCGGAAAAGCTCGGCCTTGATCATCAGGTGGCGCAAAATTTTTATGATTCAGGCATCCATTCCCGCGCACTCACCTGGCGTTGGATCTATGGCATCGGCTGGACGGTGGCGGCTTGGGTCGCGGGCTTGGCCCTGCTCTGTGGGACGGGCTATCTTCTTTCCAATGTGACGCTGCGGCAGATCGAGCGCTCAAATCCCCAGGTGCCGATTGCAACGGCGGAGAAACGATTGCGAAAAATCTACCGTCTCGTCCTAAATATTACCGGGCTCTACTATTATATCTCTTTGCCCGTCGTCGCCGTGCTGGTGCTGTTTGTCTCCGGTGCCATCATTTATGGGTTTCTCGCCATCGGTCGTATCCCCATTCAAATCACCCTCATGCTTATCGTTGGGGTTTTTGCGACTATCTGGTCCATGGGAAAATCATTATTCTTGCGGGTTAAAGCGAGTGATCCCGGTCGGGCATTAGTCCGTGCGGAAGCGGAAGATTTGTGGCGGCTATCCGAAGAAGTGGCCCGGGACCTGGAAACCCGAGCAATCGATGAGATCCGCATTACGGTTGGAACGGATCTGTGTGTTTACGAGCGAGGCAGCTGGCGCGAAAAATTAAACGGTCAGGCCAAACGTATTTTAGTGGTTGGAACAGCGGTACTGAACGAATTTAAAATCGCTGATTTTCGCAGTGTGCTGGCACATGAATACGGGCATTTCTCCAATCGCGATACGGCGGGCGGGGACATTGCGCTGCGGGTGCAAAATGACATGATCAAGTTTTACGTCGCCATGGCCGAAGCAGGTCAGGCCACTTGGATCAACGTCGCATTCCACTTTCTCAGATTCTATAATTTCATTTTCCGTCGGATCAGCCACGGAGCCACTCGGCTGCAAGAAGTTTTGGCCGACAGGGTGGCTGCGCTGCACTACGGACCCAAGGCTTTCGAAAGCGGATTGCGGCACGTGATCCGCCAGCATGTGAATTTTGATTTTGTGGCCGAACGCGAAATTAATGCCGCCGTGGAAGCCCGCCGGCCCCTTAACAATCTCTACACTGAGGCAATACCGCAAAACGGATTTGTTCATGACGAATTTGAAAAAGCGATCAAACGACCCACGACGCCTGACGACACCCATCCTGGGCCATTGGATCGGTTTCGCCTGATCGCAACCCTGCCGGAGCCTGCCCACCCCGCGCCGAGTGGTTTGGTTTGGGACCTCTTCCGTGATCGGGAAGCGATCACGAAGGAAATGCTTGTGCAGGTGGAAAAGAACATCGCCCGCCACCGCAGCTAGCCGGCATACCCGAGGAGGAGATATTGATTCGATTGCCCTTGAGCGGCAGCCCAACCTTGCTCAAATGTCCACCCGCTTCTCACGCAATGCCTCCATTGACCACCTGCGGATCGTCCTGACCGCGCTGGTTATTCTGCACCACACCGCCATTGTCTATGGCGGGGCCGGCGGATGGTATTGGCGGCAGGAACCCGATGGCTCGAACAGGCTGCTGCTTTTGTTCAATGCGGTGAATCAGTCCTACTTCATGGGCTTTTTTTTTCTGCTCGCTGGCTATTACACCCCGAATTCCTACGACCGAAAGGAAGCGTGGCCTTTCCTCGCCGACCGGTTGCGCCGCCTTGGACTGCCCTTACTCGGCTACTTTTTCGTTCTGTCTCCTCTCACGATTGCGCTGGCGCGAACGAGCGAGGGCCATGCGTTCTGGTCGGGCTGGTGGCTGATGATGCAGCAAAAAGAATTCGAACCCGGCCCGCTTTGGTTCGCCGAAGCGCTGCTGATTTTCGCCTTCGCCTATGCGGCCTGGCGACGATGGATACCCGGTCCCTCGCGCGACCTGACCCGACTGCCAAGCTTCGCTTCCTTGGTCGTGACCGCCATCGGGGTGGGCGCGGTTGCGTTTGTCGTCCGCCTCGCTGTTCCGGTGGGCCACAGTATCGCTTGGCTGCAACTCGGCTACTTCCCCGCCTATGTGCTGCTGTTCGTTGCTGGCTGCCTTACGGCTCGCTCGCAACTGCTCAATCGCGTGACCTTCGCCGAAGCCAAGCCATGGACAATCGTGTCCATTTTCCTGCTCGTCCTCTTACCGATCTTCATCGCCACTCGTGGAGGTCAAGGTTCGTTCCATGGCGGCTGGAACCTCAATGCTGCGTTCTACGCGCTCTGGGATCCACTCATTGCCTGGGGCATCATTTTGACTCTGCTCTGGTTTTTCCGCACCTATTGCGCAACCGGAAGCCGTCTCACGCTCGGCCTGGCGCGACGAACCTTCGCCGCCTACATCGTGCATCCACCGATACTCGTCGGCCTCAGCCTGCTCTGTCGTGAATGGATCGTGCCGCCTCTGATAAAATTCACGGTGGTAGGACTCGCCGCGTGCGCGTGCGCCTTCGCTGTCGCCTCGGTGCTGCTCCTCATTCCTGGCCTAAAAAAAATCCTCTGACTCCACCCGGGCTAGGTCATTTCAAAAATCCAATTTCAAATTGATTGCTCAAGATTTTGGAGGGCGAGTCTGTCCACGCTTAATTTCGATTACATCGACGACGCTAAACCCAGCGACAGAAGTCAGCGCATTGCGGCAGACTGATACCGTAGTTTATTGGAACAACTGCGGCATACGCCTGATGGCGTTCCAGGGATCATCCACCAGCCTTCGCCGGGGCGTCGTCCGGGCCGTCGCTCGGCAAAGTACGCCTGCGCCTGCTTTGATGAAGCGAACTTCTGCCACCGTGTATAGGTTGAGTTCCATTCAATGAAGAGGGGCAGTGGTAAACCGAAATCACCGCGCCTCCGTCGCGCTTGTCTCTTTTCGTGACTTTTCGTGGCAATGGATTTCATTTCTTTCCATGGACGATCCCCGCCTCGACAAATGGCTTTGGATGGTGCGGGTTTTCAAGACCCGCCCGGACGCCACTGCCGCCTGCCGCGCGGGCAAGGTGCTCCTCGGCGAACTCGAGGCAAAACCGGGCCGCGATATTCATGTCGGCGAAGTGGTGATCGTACGGACGGCCGACGTCACCCGTACACTGAAAGTCGTGGGATTCCCCCGCGCCCGCGTCGGGGCGAAACTGTTACCCGAGTACATGCAGGATCTTACGTCGGCCGCAGAATACGAACGCGCCAAACAAGCCGCGATCGAGCACCATCTCGCCCACGAACGAGGCCGGCCCACTAAAAAAGACCGCCGGGATATGAACGAGTTTTTCGGAGGCGATTGAGTCGCTTAGGATGCCATTCAGTTGAACTACGGGCGTGATTATAATCCGCAATCCGTAGGTGGAGCGCCCAAACAGACCCCAAGGCGCTTCAGAATTTCCTCTCTCAAACCAGCCGTCGTCTGCAACTATGACTCGGCAAGCCAGCGGGTTGCCCCCAACCCGCTCCACCTCCGATTGCATTGTTCCGGCCTAAGGCCGTTGCAACGGGGAATCGTCCGGAGGCCGGGTTTCACCACCGCCCCGGAATTGTTCCTGCTAAACTTTCCGCCCAAACCACCGATTACAGTGGGAATTGTGCCTCCGCTCACCGCTACGCAGACCATTGATCGGGCCCGCGCTGCTTTAAAATCCGGGCTGGGCGCCGGCTTGCCTGAGTTGTTGAAATTAATCGAAACACTCACCACCAACCACGCCGAAATCAATCTCGAGCAACTCGCCGAACTCATCGAAAAGGACCCCGCAGTACTCTCCCGCGTTCTGAGCGTGGCGAATACGGTCGGCCAGAATCCCAGCTTCCTGCCGATGTCCTCCGTGATGCATGCGATCCACCAGATCGGCTTCACTCGCGTGCGCAATCTGGCGCTTTCGCTGATGCTTATCGAAAACGCCGGCCCGCGCAACGCGACCGAACAACGCGAGGCGGCCGCTCACGCCCTTTGCGCCGGACTACTGGCGCAGGGCTGCGCGGCCTGCATGGGCAGCGTCGATCCCGATCTCGCCTTTGCCTGCGCTGCTTTGCGGCAATTCGGCCATATCCTCTTACCTGCGGTCTCGCTCGATCACTATCAGGAATCCGTGGAGCTCATGAAGACCAAGTCTCCCGATCTCTCATTCCGAGCCACCTTCGGTCTCACCCCCTTGGAACTCAGCCGCCAACTGCTCGCCCCATCCCGGCTGCCCGAAGAGATCACCCGCAGCCTGCGCGACTGTAAACCGGAAACGATCGCAGGGACCGCCGCCTCCACCTACGACTCCCGCCTGCTCGGCGTCGCCGACTTTGGCGGACAACTCGCCAGTATCATGCTCGACAGCAAAACCGGGCCGGACGCGTTTCTGGATCGCACTCGCGCCTTGGCCCGACGCTACGAAAAAATTGTGCCCGGCGCGCAGGAGACGATCGTATCCGCCCTCCAGCATGCCGATGACCGCATCGCCAGTTTCACGCAAAGCAACGGCGCATCGGCCCTGCCCACCGCCAGCCTCCGCCGCATCAAAGACCGCGTGAGGGGACAAGCTCCCGGAACCGCCACCGCCAATTCCGAGGCTGCCGAACAAGCCGCCGCAGCCAATAAAGCCGCAGGAATCCACGAAGACCCCGTCAATTCCACCGAAGACCTTTCAAACGCCAGCCCAGCGACCGAACTCGACGCACCAGCACCAGCCCCACTCCCCGACGCAATTGAAGCAGTCGCCCTCGCACTCGGGCCAGCCACGCAGCTGCCCTTGCCCCCAACCGCCGATTCATCCGCCGCGATTATCGCGGCATCGATTATGCCGGTGGCACCAACCCTCCCCACTCATCCAATCGCCACCCCGGCGGCTCCAGTCGAACCGGAACCCAAAGGCGAAACCGTCATCTCCGCCGCTGCGGCCACCGCCGAACTCTGGACTCCCGCCCTCAAACTCGTGCTCGACAGCTTTGGCGCGCAGGAATGCTGGCTATTTTCGCCTCAGCCAGGTGGTGAAAGCATGCCACTCGTCCACGGCATCGGACCACACTGGCTCTTTTTCCAAACTCAGGCAGTCCTCCGCCTCGACGAACGCACCGTCTTCGGCGTCTGCCTCACGCGCCGGGAAAATGTCGTCATCCACGACACCACCGCCGCCAGCCTCGTGCCGTATTTACCACCGTGGTTCCGCAACACCGCAGGCGCGCCCGGGGCGTTTCTACTGATGCCACTCCACGATAAAAAAATCGCGCACGGCCTCGTCCTGATCGGTTGGAGTAAAACTCAACGCATCGACGTGTCGGCCGCCCAGACTGAACTCGCCCGTCAAATTTTCGCCAGCGTCAGCCTCCGCCATCGCGCGAAAGTGATCTGACGGACGGCCTCCCTGACTCACGCCGGGAAAACGAACTCATCCGATGAGCCGGCTTAAAATGCATCGACCCGCTCAAGGACTCAGGGGCGGAGACTGATCCGATGCGCTGACGAAATCCTGACGGAAATAGCAGTCGCAATCCACCTCGCCAGCAAAGCCAACCGATCCGCTGACCGGCGCGGCGTGCGCTGTCTTGGCCAGTAAGCCAATGGCAAACAAGATGAGCAGCGCACCCTTGCTGGAGTAAGAAGAAACATCGGACAAAGCCGTGCGGATATTGATATTCACAACGGCCTTTCTATTTTCGGAGTAAAACGAAACGTATCGTGAATCCGATCAGGTCGTAACCGTCTGAGATTGCCGGCGCGCAAATCCGATCGCTCCAAGACCGAGCGCCAACAACACTGTCGTGGACGAAGCGTCAGGCACCGAACTCGTGGTCGTTTCCCCAGCGGCACCGCTTACGACGATATTGTCGAGCGCCCAATATTCATCCGCACTGTCCGCCGGCCCGTTGGCAAAACCACTGGACCGTGCAAACTCCAATGTTGCCGTCGTGTCAGTCGCGACAAAGGACAAAAGGGGATTACCGACCCCCTGCCCAAAACGATAGATTCCGTAGTCGTAGGCGTAGTTGCCATTCGATTGGGTGGTGATAAAAGAAGCGTCAGCTCCGGCTTGCGGAGCGAAAGTGACATCCGATAGCCCACCGAGCGGTGTCGCATCGCTGTAGGTTTGCGGAGAATTCGCCCCGCCATTGTAACCCACCAGAACATTGGAGAAAGTCGCGTCGATCAAGCGAGTACCATTCGCCGCAAAAGACCACTGATCCGGCCCGTACCCGCCGGCCGAACCGTCCCAAGAACCACCAATCAACAAGTCAAATTGCACATTGTAAACCGCACCGGCCACGAGTCCAGTCAGGTTCAAATTGACGATTTCAGAATTGGAGACACCTCCCACCTTACCAATACTTGCGCCAAGCCCATTATACGGGGCGCCATTGGCATTGACGAGGGATTCGCCCAGCCAAGTTGAAGAATTGGTCAGACTGGGCAGATCGTTGCTATCGGTCGGCAAAGTCACGAAGCCAAATGGTACTCCGGCCAGCGTCCCCGCCGTGGTAAGATTAGCGGTACTATTTGTCTCGAAATTGTTGCTATAAACAATGTCAGCCCGGGCGGCGGAACCAAGCGCACAGCAAATTGCTGCAGCTGTAATCTTGGAAGAGTGGTTTCTCATAATCTGTTATTTTGAAGGTTGTTTAAGTAAATTCCGGTTGAGGTGATGGGATCACCACTAGCTTCTCTGCAAATCGCTGGCAGAAAGTTTCAGTAAAACTCATCAAACATGAATCTATTTTCGCAATCCTCTCCGCTCCGCTGGCACTCAGCGTACCAGGGATCGCGAGTAAACTCGCTCCCACCACAGTTCAGCTGACTTATTAGCGCTTAGGTCAGAGCGTTTTAAATAATTCCAGAAAACGCAGTTGGACACAGAGTGCACGGAGGTAAGCACAGAGCTCACAGAGAAATGTCTCAAAAAATCACCAAAAGAAATCATCACCCGGCAGGTGAATTCAAATTCGTGGATCACTGCACAACAAGTATTTCTCCCTTCACTCCTTCCGAACTCGATGAGCTCTGTGACGAGATCGAACGGCGGAATTTAGGATAATCCTAAGAAATTCAGATGCAAAACCGCTAATCTACGCTAATCACTAAATTCAAAAAACTGAGCCAAACAACAGTTCACCTGATCGGTAACAAAGTATCTCTGCACGAAACCCACGTTTGTTTGGATCAGAGCATTTTAAATAAAACTGTAGCCGGGGGCGCTGACCCCGGTGTCTTTGCGTCTCGCTCACAGAGCGGGTCAGCGCCCCCGGCTACAACAAGAAAATTCAGCTACAGTTCTACTGAATCTGCTCCAATTATGCGGTAGTCCTAACTACAGCCCGGCAATTTTTTGCCTCCAGACATCCGCCTCGCCGGGTTTTCCCCACGCGATATAAAGCCGGATCAATCCCTCGCCTGTCCTCCGAAAATCAACATCGGCCGACGCAGGAATCCGGGCCGCCTGTGCTTTGAGCCCTTCAAACGCAGCCACTAATAGTGGTTCCGCTTCGCTATAGCGCTGTTCGCAAGCGAGCGTCTCGCCCAGCTGACTTTCAACGTACGCGGTCCGCCATTCATGAGGAAATAGCCGACGACGTTTTTCCAGCGACTCACGGAATAATTTTTCCGCCTCGGCGTATTTTGCGTTCTTGAGCAGGGCCAACCCCAGCACGTCGCCCGTGAGAATCGTCTGCACATCGTCCGGTCCTTGCCGCCGCTCCCGGATCTCCAGCGTTTCGCGGAGCAATGCTTCAGCATCAACCAGCTTTCCTTCCTGCTGATAAAAAAAGCCCAGCGTATTCATCACTCCCAGCGTCTCGTTCTCTTCTGAACCAAAACTCTGGCGGCAAATTTTAAGCGCCTCCAACAGCATGGGTTCAGCTTCGGCAAACTTGCCCTGAAACGCCAACGCTTGCGCCAACACTCTGATCGTAAAGATGGTCACCGGATGATCGGGCCCCAATACGCGGCGGTTCAGCGGGAGGGTCGTTCGCTCAAGGTCTTCAGTCAGCGAAAAATTTCCTTCGAACAGATAATTGGTGGCGAGATTATGCTTTTCGATCAACGTGTCTGGATGTTCCGGGCCGAGCGTGCGGGTGCGAATTTCCACGCCCTGCTCGATGATCGCCCGCGCTGCGGGGAAATTCCCTTCGCGCCCATAAAGCATCCCGAGGTGATTCATCGAATCCAGTGTTTCCGGATGATCAGGCCCCATGAGCCGACGGCGAATCTCCAACGCCTGAAGCAAAAGCGCCTCGGACTCCGTATAACGCTGCTCATTGGAATAGACCTCAGCCAAGCTGACCAGAGAACCCACGGTACAGGGATGCTCCGGGCCCAACACCCGCTTCTCAATCGTGACCGTCTCGGAGCAAAATTTTTCGGCTTCCGGAAATTTATTCGCCCAGATCAACACGTTCCCCAACGTTTCCATCGAACGAAGTGTATCCGGGTGCTCCAGACCAACCACCCGGCGTTGCCAAGCCAGGACGGTGCGAATGAGTGACTCCGCTTCCGGGATCTTTCCTTGTTGAAACAAGGCGTCCGCCAGGCGTCCCTTGCCCGCCAGCGTCTGCGGATCTTCCTCGCCCAGTTGCCGGCGGCAAATCTCGATGGATCGCTCGGCATTGTGCTGCATCAAAGCATACTCACCTAATGAACGGTAAGTATCAGCCAGCGTATCGCGAATCGCCGCTTCGACCAATGGCTGATCAGCAAACCGGCCGTCGATCTTCTTCGCCGCCCGATCCAGCACCGTCCGCAAGGTCAGGTTGCGATCCCGCTGATTGTCCGGTGACGCCTGCGCGAGCAGATCGTTTTGCAAAAAATCCGCGATGGCCTTGCTGATGGCCGACTCTGTCGTCGCGCGCGAGCGTTCGGATTCCGCCGCGCGCCGCGAGCGATCCAACCGAAGCGCGACGAGCGGACCACCCACCGCAAAAAGGAACACGATCAACGCCGCGAGCGCGGCGGACGTCGCCCGGCCGGGATAGCGACGACACAGGCGGACCGCATTTTCCAACCAGCCGACGGGGCGCGCGGCAATCGGCCGGCCCGCGAGCCACGCCCGCAAATCCTGCGCCAGCGCTTCCGCCGAGGCGTAGCGCGCGCCCGGTTCCGGTTGCAAACACTTCGCAGCGATCACGCCCAAATCCCGCGGCACTGAGATCGAACCACCCCGCAGAATCAATCCGGCTCGCTCCACGGGCGGCGCCCCGGTGAGCAGTTCGTACAGGATCGCGCCCAACGCATAAACATCCGCCGCCGTGGTCGCGGCCCCGGCACCATGAGCGAGGACCTCAGGTGCGAGATAACCGGGCGTCCCCATCACCGTCAGTGGACGCGTGATCGGCCCGTTGGCGTCCGGTGCATCAACCAATTTGGCCAGTCCAAAGTCACTGACGAACGGCCGGTCCGCTTCATCAAAGAGCACATTGCCCGGCTTGAGATCTCGGTGCAACACGCCGCGCACATACGCATAATGCACCGCATCCGCCAGAGTCGCCATCAACTGGGCGATCTCGCGCCAATCAGCGTTGTAGCGCGCGAGCCGTTCCGCGAGCGAACCGCCCGCGCAAAGCTTCATCGTATAATACGGCAGGCCATCGTGCTCACCCACGCTGAGCACCGGCAGGATCTGCGGATGATCGAGTCCGGCGAGCGCCGCCGCTTCCAGGCGAAAACGCGCGCGCGATTCCACCGAGCCAGCCTCGTGGGGTCGTAAAATTTTTAATGCCACCTCACGCGCCGGACGATCCTGTCGGGCTCGGTAAACAATCCCAGCCGACCCGCGGCCCAGTTCAGCAAATACAGTATGCCCCGATACCGTGAACAGCGCACTGCCCTTCGAAGTCTTCACGACCTCCGGCAGTTCCTCTTCATTGGCATCGAGCATTCCGGCAAACGCGCAGCGAGCGCACCACCGCTGGCTCCCGCTTCCAGCCAAAACCGCACTGCATACGGGACAACGGGAAGTTGTGCAGTCGTCGGTCATTTTGCCTTAGGCGGAAGGATCCGAAAGCACCAGATGCAAGTGGGCCATCTCGGCGTCGATCTCGTGCGGTTCATCGACGGTAATGGCGACTTCCATGCGCACCAATTCACGAAACTGTTTCCGCACGCGGAACACCTCCGTTTTCAATCTGGCCGGCGGCCAGCCCAACGTCTCGGCCGCTTCCTCGTAGGAGGGTGTATTAACCGCACCCGGTAAAAACCGCAGCAAAACCGCGAGCACCTCGGCCTCGCCTCGCGCCCGCCATTCAGCATCCAAATCCTTTCGCGCCCGCTGCAACAAATCGCGCGCCCACTCGCGATCAAAGGCCATGGCCACAGAGGTCGGCACTGCGGGCTCATCGATTCCCCGGGTCGAATCATCCAGTGAAACCGGCATTTTTCCACCACCGCGTTTTTCTGCGGCATCGCGCCCGCGAACGCGGGAAAGAAAACGCGTCAGCGCCCCCAGCAAAAAAGACCTGAACCGTCCGCGTCGGGGCGTCGCCCGCTGCAGCGCCGACTCGTTAATCAGATGGATAAAAAATTCCTGCATCAAATCCTCCGCGTGCGCCTGATCCGGTGTTTGCTGCCGAATAAAAGCGAGCACCGGACCACGGTAATGACGGTAAAATTGCCCCACTGCTTCACCTTGTGCCGCGTCGCCATGAATCGTTGCTTGGGCCAATAGACTCCAGCGGGTGGTGGGAAACGCCATGAAACGAATTTGATTTAGCCCGATCCGGAGGGCAAACTCTCAGCGTGTCATCTTGCGGTATTTGATCCGGTACGCCTGGGTCCACGTCCATTGCCTTTCCGCTTCCGAAAACTCTCCAAGTACCCAGAGCGCGCTGGCGTCAGATTGCCTACGGCAACACACTTGATAGCAGTTTTCTTGTCGGATTGAGGCAGCGGTGGCGATAACAGTAATGAATGATCCCGTCTGATGAAGACTTACTCCGGCAATATGTGCGTGAGAACTCCAACCCGGCTTTCGCCGAATTGGTTCGCCGACATTTGAACCTGGTCTATTCCGCCGCTCGTCGACAAGTGCGGTCAGCGTCAATGGCCGAGGATATCGCACAGTCAGTTTTTTTCGATCTGTCGAAAAATGCCGCAAAGTTGAAACCCAGCCAACCCATCATCGCGTGGCTGCATCTCGTCACCCGACGCACTGCCATCGATGCGATTCGTCAGGAATCACGCCGGCAATTGCGCGAACAAACCGCCTCGGAAATCGCCGCCATGAAATCCCCTCCTTCACCCTGGGCGCAAGTCGAACCGCTCCTTGATGAGGCCTTGGAAAAATTGAATGAGACCGACCGTCACGCCATCCTAGAACGCTATTTTTCAAGCAAGAGTCTCCGTGAAGTCGGGGAAACTCTCGGGATCTCCGAGGATGCCGCACAAAAACGCATCAGCCGCGCGCTCGATCAACTACGCACGACCTTCGCGCGAAGGGGTATTGCGGTGACCGCGACCAGCCTGGCCACCGATCTTTCTGCGCATGTCATCGTATCCGCCCCGGTCGGACTTGGTGCGTCTATTTCCTCAGGCGCGTTCTCAGCATCTCTCTTGGCCCAAACCGCCAATACCCTCTCCATGACTGCCCTCAATAAAACCCTGATTGCAACTGCCGTCGTATTGATCTCCAGCCTGGCGTACGAAACAAATCTCCTCGGTACCGCGCGCAACCAGTCGATGGAATTTGAGCAAAAAATCTCCAGCCAACTAATCCAAGCACAGCAGCTCGCGGAGGAACGGGACAGCGCAGCTGTTTTACTGGCACAGCTTCACAAGGATTTGGAAACTGATCGCGCCCGCGTAAATCGAGAGAACGCGGTCGATTCCGAATTGGACGAATGGCTGGGACGAGTGAACCGACTCAAAGACTTGCTGAAACGAATGCCGGAAAAAGACATTCCCGAAATGCGGCTTCTCGCCTCCAGTGACTGGCTATCAGTAACCTTGAACAACAAACTGCAAACGGAAGCCAAGATAAGATTGGCCCTCACTGATCTGCGGCGCCTGGCCAAGTGTAAACCGGAAATGCTCAAAAATCTGCCAAACGCTTTTAAAGCGTATAGCAAAGATCACAATGGTCTAGCAGCCACCGGAATCGTGCAATTGCGTCCGTACCTTAACCCGCCACTCGATGACGATATTCTTCAGCGCTACGAATTTGTTCCAGTATCGGCTTCATTTTGGCCCGAAATGCCGGCCACAAACGGACCAGGTCAAAGCGTGCTGCACGAAAAAATCACGGTAGACGAAGACTACGATGTTCTCGCTGAATATTCGGCTGGGGGAGCCAACCTCCGGATCGTCAGCAACAATCTCGGCAAAACAGTTATCGAAGCCACGGCAGCCTTCAGCAGATCCCATCGTGGACAGGAGCCAACCGCCGCAGAGCAAGTGCTGCCATACGTATCGAAGCCAGTCGACGAGGTGAAATTCAAGGAATTCTGGGAGGCGCATTACGTCCAATGACCACGCTCACCAAAACTCTTAGCGTTACCTGTCTCGTACTGGTGGTTGGCGCAGCTTTTCAGGCTCGCCTGCTTTACCGTCAGCATACGCATTCGCACGAGTTGATCCGAAAAGTCGCGGCCCAGGATATTCAGATCGGGAAAATTCGCGATCAACGAGATCAAACTCTTGCCAACCTCTCCTCCGCGCGAAAGGCGATGGAACCAACCCAAGTTCAGTCAGGTAAACATATGACCGAAAATTCCGAATTGGGTTCGTGGCTTGGCCGTGTGAGTCATCTGGAACAATCATTAAAGCAGGCTCCGGGCAGAAGTATTCCCGAGATGAAGTACTTGAATTCGAACGACTGGCTTTCAGTCACCATGGACAATCCGTTGGATACCGACGCGAAAATTCGCAACGCTCTCAGCAAGCTGCGTGCGCTCGCCAAGGCCAAACCTCAGGTCGCAACCAACTTGTCGAATGGGGTGGTGGCCTATATAAAATCGCACGACGGACTTCTTCCATCCGACCCAACTCAGCTCCAGCCCTACCTGAATCCACACCTCTCGGATGAATTACTCCGGCGATATGAACCAGCCCCCGAAATCGCTGGTGAAAACGACTCCAGAGGGCTTATCCGCGACGGCATGCAATTTCTGGGATCGGGCCGCGTCGTCCTTCAAGAAAAAGCGCCGGTCGATGAGGACTATGATACGTGGTTTGGCATTTTTGAAAAAGGCGGTTGGTGCACGTTACCAGTTGGCCGCCTGGGAAAGGCAATGAACTAGGCGAAGAAGACCGCCACCCTGGCGAACAATGGACAAAACGCATCCACCTCGGAACAGCTACTCCTCTTCTGACCCATTCCGATCGAGACAACGACGCTCAAAGAATATTGGGAGGTCAGCCGACGCTGATCGAATAAAGATCCACGGGGCAAGCCCCGGGGTATTTTAAGCAAATCCAATTGGCGGATTTTGTGGGCGGGTGCCTTTGCCAGGCGACCGGCCCGGACAAATACCGGGTTTGCAGCAAGTAAACAACGGCACCCCACCCCGCTAATTTCAGGTTTCGCAGCGCATGCCTCCCGGGGTGATCCCGCTGAAGCGGGACCGCCCACACCAAGCCAGACCGAAGCGAGCGTCGGGGTATTGCGCCAATCACAAATAAAAAACCCGATCACTTCACCGCGTCAGCTTCCGGTATTTGATCCGATGCGGCTGATCCGCATCTTTACCCTTTCGCTTTTTGAAGTCCTCGAGGTAACTCGAATAATTTCCGGCGTACCAGTGCACGTAACTGTCGCCCTCAAACGCCATGATGTGCGTCGCCACGCGATCGAGAAACCACCGGTCGTGGGAAATAATCACCGCGCAACCCGCAAAATTCTCCAGCGATTCCTCGAGCGCCCGAATTGAATTTACGTCGAGATCGTTCGTCGGCTCGTCCAGCAACAACAGGTTCGCGCCGCTCTTCAACACGCGCGCCAACAATACGCGGTTGCGCTCTCCACCGGAAAGGATGCCGACTTTTTTCTGCTGGTCCGCTCCGGTGAAACCGAACTGCGCACAGTAGGCGCGGCTGTTCACGGAACGCGTCCCAAGCGTCATCACTTCCTGACCATCGCTGATCACTTCCCAAATCGTTTTATTGCCTTCGAGTGAATCGCGCGACTGCTCCACATAAGCCGACTTCACAGTCTCACCGACTTTGAAATTACCCGCATCCGCCTTTTCCAGATTGGTAATGAGTTTAAAGAGCGTCGTCTTGCCCGCACCGTTCGGCCCGATAATTCCGACAATGCCTCCCGGCGGCAGCGAGAAATTCAAATTGTCGAACAGCAGCTTGTCGCCAAACGCCTTCGCGACACTCTGCGCCTCGACGACGAGCGCCCCGAGTCGTGGCCCCGGCGGAATGATGATTTCGAAAATCTTTTCCTGCTCGGCCACGTCGGCCTTGAGCATTGTCTCGTA
This sequence comes from Verrucomicrobiota bacterium, assembly GCA_025362555.1. Taxonomy (GTDB): domain Bacteria; phylum Verrucomicrobiota; class Verrucomicrobiia; order Opitutales; family Opitutaceae; genus Lacunisphaera. Next base: position 5,298 of record JANYFP010000359.1, on the reverse strand, counting down.
AGCCGTGATGCGGGCCTGACCCTTTGATTGCCGCGCCCGCGCGCCTTGCCGAATCCACGCGAGCTCGCGCGCCATCGCCTTCTGCCGCTTACTCTCGGTGCGCTCCGCCACAACGGCGATCGCCTGCTTCTGTTCAAGCCACGAAGAATAATTCCCTTTCCACGGCAAACCTGACCCGTGGTCCAATTCGAGAATCCATCCGGCGACATTATCCAGGAAATACCGATCGTGTGTCACCGCGATGACCGTGCCTTCGTAACGCGACAAATGCTGCTCCAACCAGTTCACACTGTCGGCGTCGAGATGGTTGGTCGGCTCGTCAAGCAAAAGGATCGCCGGCTTTTGCAGCAAGAGCCGCGCGAGCGCCACACGCCGGCGCTCACCACCGGAAAGATTATCCACGATCGCATCGCCGGGCGGACAGCGCAGCGCGTCCATCGCTTGCTCGACCATCGGAGCGACATCCCATGCCCCGAGATGATCAATTTGCTCCTGTAATTTCGCCTGCTTGTCGGAAATCGCGTCCCGCGCCTTGTCGTCGGCCGCTTCAGCAATCTCATCCCAACTCGCATCGTAAGCCGCGGTCAAATCCGTCAAATGTTTCACGCCTTCCTCGATGCACGCGCGCACCGTGGCACCGGCCGTAAGTGCGGGTTCCTGCGGCAGAAAGCCGACCGGATAGCCGGGTTCAAAATGCACGCGGCCGTCGATATCCTTGTCGATGCCAGCAAGGATGCGCATCAGGGAGGATTTGCCGGAACCGTTGAGGCCGAGCACCCCGATTTTCGCACCGTAATAAAATGACAGCGAGATATCGCTGAGGATTACCTTGCGCTCGATCTTCTTCGAGACGCCGATCATCGAGAAAATTATCTTGGGTGCTTCGGTCTGGGCCATGGGGCGCTAGGCAATGGATTCGCCGCCCGGAGGCAAACGCGAACTCGCGTCACGCACCGATCCACGATCGAAATGTAGCCGGGGTCGCCGACCTAACAGCTACCTGATTTGCTGAAGTGTCTCGCGAAGGGTTCGACGGGAACAAAGGTTCGGATTTAAGGTAGGTTGAAATAGACAATAGCCACTAACAGGTGCTGCAAGCGGCGCATTAATCTCACCTCAATTCAGGTTGTTGTTTTGGAATGATGAGGTCGCCTTGATCGCTTCGAGTTAACGAATGCATCCTATGGACCAATAAATTATTGGAAAATCGACCTTGGATGCAGCGTTCAAAGCGCATACTAAGTGAGGACCGGACCTGGTTGAGTCAGGCTTTGAGGCCGCGATGCCATTACCAACGGTGCGGAGGGAAAGGCATTTTTTAGACTAGGTATTTCACCTTCTTTCCGAACCTTCGCTCCCTTCGAATCCTTCGCGAGACAATTGGTTTTAGGCCCCAATCCCGAGAGTGGTTTGCCGGGCGGCTCAGCTGCGACGTAGGTCGCGTGACTGACCCTGGGCTCGCAGCCGCGAGCAACGGGGTGCCCGGACAATCGCCCCGGCGAAGGCCGGTGGACGATCCCTGCCGCTACATCCATCGTCCGCGCTAAGGATCGGCCTCTCAGCCCTCAGCTCTCAACTGGATCGAGTCCTCCACGCCCACTCCTCACGCGCTCCAATCAATCGCTTTCTTCGCCCAAAGACTCTTCTTCGTCCACGGACCGGAAATATCATTCAACTCGATCGCGATGCGCTTGGATTCACCCGATGGCGCCATCTCAATAAAGTAAATGGCTTCAACTGCGCTCGTCCCGTCTTTATATTTTCCGCAATAAATCGTCATCAGGAAATGCGCGGCTTCCTTCAAATGTTTCGCGAAACTCTGCGTGAGATCATACTCAAAGGTATCGTCCGCTTCCGACCAGATGGCGGTGACGAGCACTTTGCCGCCGTCGGCTTTGGCCACCTCCATGCCATTCTTTTTCGCATACGCTTTGAAGGCCGGCAGTTTCTTAACTGCGACCGGTGAACTCTGCATGACAATCGTGTAGGTGGACATAAAGTGGATCAGTTGATGAATGGAAAAGACCATGTGTAGGAACCCATAGTCCCGATGTACATCTTTTCGTGATCAGTCCGACCCGCATCGATCCAATTAGAGGTGGAGCGGGTTGACCTCAACACGCGGGTTTTCGCGTGAGACTCAGTTGTGCCCTGCGGTCAATTAGCGCCATTCTTGTGGCATGAATCCGCCGGTCGATCGTTGCGTGACGAGCACGCAACCTACCGGATCAGTTTCAACGTCCACTTGAATCCGTTGAAACTTTAGTGACTTCAACATCGATCACGTCACCCGTCGCCAGCGGACGCTCGCGATTCGTCGCAGCCGGCCGGCCGGGCCGCACTGTCCCACCCGCTTGCCCTCGGACGCGCTGCACCAGGTATCCCACCAAACCCGTGAGCAAAAGCACGGCGGCAGCAAAGAAGCCCGCCACCAAGACGGCGGCGGCGATCACTCCAGCTAAAAGAAGACGGATAAAGCGCATAATTCAAGGACTCACCAAACAACGCTAAGTTGCACGGAAAATTCCGCGATGCAAGGAGGAGGGGCCAACGCCCGATCGAACCGAATCGAGGTAGTCCGGCGGCTGATCGCCTCGATCACACACGCGGTGCACCACATCGTTGATTGAATTGTGGGCGGGGTACCTCACCCAGCGAGGCGTCATTCCCGCGGGGTGAGGGCACCCCGCCCACAAAATCGACCCCCTTCAGAGAAGAAACTCAATCATCATCGAAAAACAACGTTCTACCCATCGACAAAAAACTCTCTCCTTATTCACCCCGTTCCGGCCTCGACACCAGCGCGCGATTCCATTGAAACTTCGCCGACACACCCACTCATTCATGAAAAAATATCTCGTTGAATTCATCGGTACGTTCTTCCTCGTCTTCACGGTCGGCATGGCCGTCCGCAGCGGCGCCGCCCTCGCGCCCCTCGCCATTGGCGCCTCACTCATGGTTATGATCTTCGCCGGCGGCCATATCTCGGGTGGCCATTTCAATCCCGCCGTCACCCTCGCCGTATTCATCCGCGGCAAATGCGAAGCGAAGGACGTGATTCCATACTGGGTCGCCCAATTCATCGCCGGTCTCGTCGCCGCGGTCCTCGTCACCTTCCTCTTCGCCGGCAAACCTGCGGGCGCACCCGCGCTGCACGGCACGGTCCCATCAATCATCGTGGAATTCCTCTTCACCTTCGCCCTCGCCTGGGTGGTCTTGAACACCGCCACCGCCAAGGGCACGTCGGGCAATTCCTTTTATGGCCTCGCGATCGGCATGACCGTTATGACTGGCGCCGTCGCCGTCGATGGCGTTTCTGGCGGCGTATTCAATCCGGCCGTCGGCCTCGGCGTCTTCACGATGGGGCTCGAGTCCGCCAAACAATGTGGCATCTACCTCGGTTCCGATCTTCTCGGCGCCGCCGTCGCCGCCCTGACCTACAAATTCGTCAACGGTAACGAGTGAGCTGAGTGCAGCAGTTTGAGCACGCCCACTGATCGATCCGAATGGTGGTCGGAACTCATCCGAGGTGGAGCGCGTTGACCCCAATGCGCTGGTTTGAGGGTAGCGACCCGGAAGCGGGTTGAGGTCAACCCGCTCCACCTTTCGAGCCGGCCCGCCTGCATTTACGCTCACGCATGACTCCTCGCTTGCAAACGTATCCGCCACGGAAATTATTCCGCGCATTCGCACGGCATGAATAACGAAATTCTTTGGTTAGTCCGGTTGGGGCGTGATCAACAACTCTTCACGCGCGATCAGGCCATGGCCGTCATGCGCGTCGTGGGCAAAAGCGCCGAGTTGATGGATTTTGCCCAGAAACTCATCGACGACAGCATCGTGCATGACGTCGAAACCCTGGAAAAACTTGCGGGCAACGCCATCGCTCGCGCCCAACTCGGCCCGCCCCCCGGCAATCCGCTATTAGACAGTGATGAGTCGGCTCCGCCAATGCCGATAGCTCAGGCTAAAACTCAACTGCCAGCCTCAACCGGCACCGCCCCCACCCCGGTCGCAAAAGCCAAACCCGCCGGCGGCATCCCGCAGTTTCCTTTTGAACAAATCAGTGCGATGGAAGATCCCTCGTTGGCCGCGGCCATGCGTGGATTACTCATCGCGGCGGGTGATTTCGGCGCGAGCGATCTCCACCTTTCCGCCGGGTCCTGCCCCTTCGTCCGCAAGCACCGCACGCTCACTCCGCTCACCACCCACGTGCTGACGGAAAAGGAATCGCTGCGAATTAACACCGTGCTGCTCGCAACCCACCAGCGTGACATTTTTCTGGATCGTCGCGACTACGACCTCGCCCTGGCCCTCGACGCGGACCATCGCTACCGCGTCAATCTGATGTTCCAAAAATGGGGCCCGTCCGGCTCGTATCGCATGGTGCCCGCAACGATGCCGAAGCTCGATGATCTCGGCCTGCGTAATCTCGATACCATTCGCAAACTGCTCACCTACCACAACGGCCTCATCCTCATCACTGGCCCCGTCGGCGCCGGCAAAACCACGACCCTCGCCGCCCTCGTTTCCGAGCTGAACGAGAAACGTCAGGACCACATCATCACCGTCGAGGATCCCATCGAAGTCGTCCAATTACCCAAGGGCTGCAACGTCACGCAACGCGAAGTCGGCCCGCATACGAAATCATTTTTCACCGCGCTCAAAGGTGCGTTGCGCGAAGACCCCGACGTCATCGTCATCGGCGAGCTCCGCGATTTGGAAACCATCGAGATGGCCATCAGCGCCTCGGAGACCGGTCACTTGGTAATCGGCACAATGCACACGAGTGACGCGTCGACGACCCTCAACCGTCTCCTCGACGTTTTCCCGCCTTCGCAACAAACCCAGATTCGCGCCAGCGTGGCCGAAAGTTTGCGCGGCATCATTTGCCAACGCCTCCTCCCCGGTCTGAGCGGCGGTCTCGTGCCCGCCTGCGAAATCATGGTCGCCAACACCGCGATCCAAGCCCTCATCCGCGAGGGAAAAACGCAAGGCCTGCGCAACGTCATGGAAACCGGATTAAAGGAAGGCATGTGCGTCATGGAAAACGTCGTCCTCGAACTTTATCAGCAAAAGAAAATCTCGAAGGACACTGCCATCCTCAACACGAGCACCCGCAACGTCCGCGCAAAGATTACGTGATTGAGAATTATCCAGCTGTAGGAGGGGCTTTATGCCCCGATTCCCAAGCCGCACGCCGCGCGCGCAACTGCCATTCTCCAGTAGCGGCAGGCGTCCCTGCCTGCCGACTCCGCTCCACAACGCCGATCAGCTCATCCGATGCGAACCCGGCAG
>JANYFP010000322.1 GCA_025362555.1 Verrucomicrobiota bacterium | reverse complement strand
GCACCGCTTTGCCCTGGGGCAGGAGGAAATTACGCGCATAACCGGCGCGTACTTTGACTTGATCGCCTTCGGCGCCAAGGCCGTCGACTGGTTGGAGGAGGAGAACTTCGCTGTTTGCCATGATCGTTGTGAGTTGGTTGTTTTTGAAATGGTTGGTCCGACTGAGCGCTTACGGGTTGCTTGATCGTTCGTTCATTTAGAACGGGATGTCTTCGTCGAGATTTTCCTGCGGCGCAGCAGCGGAGGGACGGGCGGCACCGGGGCGCGCGGCCGGAGCAGCGTAACGCGGTTGCTCTCCACCTTCACTCCCGGCGGGACCGGGGGCGCCATCAGCCCGGCCGGTGCCGAGAAACTGAAAGTTATCGCAGACCACTTTCATGCGGCTGCGTTTTTCCTTGGTCGTTTTGTCTTCCCATTGATCGAGGCGCAGACGGCCTTCGACAAAAAGGGGACGACCCTTGGTGCAATACTTGGCGATATTTTCGCCGGACTTGCCCCAAGCTTCGATATCCACGTAGGTCACCTCTTCGCGGTCGGCGCCAGCTTCGTCCCGGAATTTGCGATTCACGGCCAAGCTGAACTGACAGATGGCAGTGCCCTTCGGCGTGACCCGCAATTCGGGATCACGGGTCAGGTTGCCGATAAGCATGACTTTGTTGAGATTGGCCATGGTGGAGGGAGCGGAGCGAAAACGCGATTAGGCGTTCTCAACCAACGCGCGATAAACCGTCGCGTTCAGGCGCAGGCGCTCGTGCAATTGGGCCGGGGCGGCGGCGGGAGCGGAGAAATTCACCTGGATATAAACCCCGGCAGGGAACTTGTCATCGGTCTTGCGGGCAAAATCGCGGCGGCCGAGATTCTCGACAGCGGTGACTTCACCTTGGACGGCGGTGACTTCTTTCTTCACGCCTTCGATGATCTGTTCGACGGAGTCTTCCTTACCGCGGTTATCGAGGATGATGGTGGCTTTGTAATTACGCTTTTTCTGGATCATGGTGGTCTCGGCGATTGAGGATGTTCATGGCTTCGGCATACCCGCGATTTATTAGCAGGCGAAGACCGTCCACGAAGGTGGTTAGTTTTTGATCAATGAGGGTTGTTTGTTCTGTTGAAAATTTTCCGAGCACGAAATCCTTTAGGTCCATGTCCGCCGGTCGGGCGGCGCCGATCCCGAGCCGGTAACGGATAAATCCGTTGCCGAGATGCTCGAGCATACTGGCGACTCCGTTGTGTCCACCGGCGCTGCCGGAGACGGACACTTTCACGCGGCCCAGATCGATCGTGAGATCGTCGTAGGCCACGATCAGCTCATTCACCGGCAACTTATGGAAATCGAGCAGCAGGCGCAGGGCGCGGCCGCTTTCATTCATGAAAGTCTGCGGTTTGACGAGCAATCGGGTGACACCGGGCCGAACATCCCAACGGGCGATCTCAGACTCGAAGCGGGAATCCTTTTTCCACTTGAGACCTTCAGCCGCAGCCAACGCATCAATCACGGCATAACCGAGATTGTGGCGGGTGGCGGCGTACTCTCGCCCAGGGTTGCCCAGTCCAGCGATTAGCGTGACGGACATGACTCAAAGAACAGGGTGCAAAACGGGTCGCCCGCGAACGGACGACCCGTGGAAACGAATTATTTCTTGGCGGCTGGCTTGGCGGCTGGAGCAGCGGCCTTCGCGCCAGCAGCGGGCTTCGCACCGGCGGCAGGCTTCGCGCCGGCAGCAGGAGCAGCGGCCTTCGCATCGCCCGGCTTGGCGGCGGCACCATCGGCCGGAGCGGCAGCGGCACCATCGGCCGGAGCGGCACCCGCAGCAGGAGTCGCGACAACCACGACTTCTTCGGCTGGAGGAGCAACGCAGAGCACGACGGTTTGTTCGACGTCATCGAGATACTCGACGCCAGCGATTGGCTTGAGTTCGCCGACGTGAATGGACTCACCGACCTTGAGGGCCGAGACATCGAGCTCGATCACTGCAGGAAGATCCTTTGGCAAGCAGCGGATGCGCAGCTTGTGGGTGGCCGTCTCGAGGATACCGCCCTCGGTCTTGACGCCGTAAGCTTCGCCAATGACGCGCAGGGCGACATTGATGCTCA
>JANYFP010000290.1 GCA_025362555.1 Verrucomicrobiota bacterium | reverse complement strand
AAACCCGTGAGCATCGACGTGATCGAGGGCGAAGCCCTCGTCGCCGCCGCCCGCAAATACGGTCGCGTCGTCCAAGTGCACACCCAGCGCCGCAGCAATCCGCTCTACACTGAAGCCCGCGACAAATATCTCCGCAGCGGCAAGCTCGGGAAAATCGGACTCGTCGAAACCTACAGTTATCTCGCCGGCCGCCCGGCAGGAATCATGGCTGACGCGCCGGTACCGCCCCACTTGAACTACGATATGTGGACCGGCCCGGCCCCCCTTTTGCCTTACAAGGCGCTCAAGGAAGTACGCGGCTGGCGCGCGTTTTTGGAATACGGCAATGGCCAGATCGGCGATCTCGGCGTGCACATGATCGACCAGGTGCGCTGGTTGCTCGGCCTCGGCTGGCCGGAATCGATCCGGGCCACCGGCGGCATCTACGTCGACAAAAATGCCACGGCGAATATTTCCGATACGCTCCGCAGTGTGTTTCATTATCCGGATCTCGACGTGAGTTGGGAACACCGCACGTGGGGCGGCTCTTCGATTCCACCACGCCATTGGAGTGATCAATGGGGCGCGCGCTACATCGGCAAAAACGGCACGTTGAATCTCACGATGCTCGAATATGTTTTTACGCCCGCCGACGGTGGCCCGCGCGAAGGCGTGCACATGCTCTCAAAAACAGGCAACCTGGAGAACATCGATTTCAGCCAGGAAGGCGGAGCTTATGTGGAAACCGAAAAGCGGCATGTCTTGGATTTCATGCAGGCGAGAGAAACCCGCGCCCGCCCAATTTCCGACATTGAGGAAGGCCATATTTCCAGCGCCTGCTGCGAACTCGCAAATCTCTCCCAGCAACTCGGCCGCGCCCTCGTGTACGATCCGAAAACCCGCACGATCACCGGCGACGCCGAAGCCACGCAACTGCTCGCGCGCTCCTACCGCGCACCGTGGATTCATCCCGACCCGACGACGGTGTGAGGAGATTCCGCTTCGCCCCAACTCAATACTCCGCCAAACGCACGTTCTTGAGGCTCGCGACCAGCCAGTTGTCGAGTTCGAGCAGGCTGTTGAATTGCGTTTTTTGCTTCGCCGTTTTCGCGGCGAGCCCATCGATGGCGACCAGCAGATTTTTATAATAGGCTACGTGCTGGGGATTTCTTAACGGACCGAGTTCCTTGACGTCCGCCCAAGTGGCTTTGCTCGCTTTGTAGCCATCCGGGTCGTCCCGATACTCCGCCAATGAAGCTTGGATCAAATCATTCGTCGCGCCGCGGCGCAATCGATCCCGCGCGATGAGTAAAATGGCCGTAGTCGCGCCTCGCACCCGATCATCGTTCCATTTGATTTTTAATCCCATGGTTCTTTTTTCCGGATTTTTCCAATTTCGTCAATGGGTGAACTTTCAAGGCAATTAATCGATGGATGAATTTCAATTGCAGCCCCCGCTCCGAAGATCAACCCTCCAGGAACTTCGCCGTCATGGGATGGTCGAACGAGTTAGCTATCCTTCCCCGCCATCCGGTCGATTATGCGCGCCGCTTTCTTTCGAAAAACACTCAGGCCGGTGCGCGTTATTCCGCGCTGGTCCGGCTTGGCTGTCGGCCTGATCGGGAGCATCTGCCTCTGGACAATTTGCCGCGCCGAAAACCCGGACAAGAAGCTCGCCCGATTAGGATTCGCGTTCGACCAACACGCCCACGACCTCGCGGTGACAGCAGTCAAGGAACAGGATTCCACTGAAACCCAATCCTCAGATGAAGCAGCGTCGGATGACCTGCTCAAATTACCGAAGTTTGTCGTCCTTGGGAAAAAGGTGCCGTTCAAGGATCGCGAAATTCTGACGCCTAAAGGTCGGCTCGACCTGGCCAAAAAAACTTATCTTACCCCGGCCTACCAAAAAACTTTGGGCCCCTTGTCCGCGTTGGCCGGCCTGCTCATGAATCCCCTGGGCGGATGGCAGCCCAACAATCCGGAAGCGATGGTACTTTACGAGGATACCGAACAACTGCGGCGCAAAACGGAGATGCAAGAACTCGAGAAAAAATTGCCGTAGTGATCACGGTCCCAAGGTTCCTCGGATTACCCGAGGAACCTTAGATGAGAAACCGCTAATTAACGCTAATCAAGAAATTCAAAAGAAACTGAACTGAAAACAGTTCACCTGATCGATGAACGAGAAATACCACAGTGAAAGCCGGCTATTACTTGGATTAGCGCCGATTAACGAAAATGAGCGGTTAACCGACTGCGAAATTTAGAATTATACCGACAGCTTTTAAGATTTAGACTTTTGCTGGACAATGGAGTGGTAGGGGCGATTGCCCCCTCAATCGCCCTGCGCACCCCGAGGGCCGTTGAGGCAACGACCCCTACCTAAAGTTTAATTTTCAATAGCCAGTGGTATTACGCCGTTGGATTTCAAGCCGCGCTGCGGGACGGACCGATTCTGGGGTAAGGTCGGTTTGCCGGGCCGACCTCAGCTGCAACGAAGACCGCGTGACTGACCCTGAGTTTGCAGCTAAGCCCTGCCTGACCGGCAGGGACGAACTCTAGGCGCACAGCAGCGCACAACGAGCCCAAGTCACCCTAGCGAGGCCTGCTTTGCGAAAGCCAAAAACTCAGGGCACCCGGAAAGGCGGACTCGTGACCACTCCAGAGCGCGAGCAAGCTTGCAGCCACCTTTCAAAGGTGCGCTGAAATGCGTTATTTATTCTACCCCACCCAGCTGATCGCTTGGATTTTTTGGGCGAGCGCCACGTCTTTTGCCGTCACTTTGCCGCCAGCATCGTGCGTGTTGAGCCGGACCGCGACGCGATTGTAGATATTCGTCCAGTCGGGATGATGATCCATCGTCTCGGCCTCAAAACTCACTCGAACCATAAATGATAACGCCTCGCGAAAGCTGCCAAACTTAAATTCCTTGGCCAACGCGTCCCCCGAAATCGTCCACCCGGGCAGTTGCTGCAAGGCATCAGCGATTTCAACCGGCGAAAGGGGTTTGGCCATGTCCAAAAGAATCCCTCGAATCGCCCCTTGTCAAATTTGCGGGCGCTGACCTAAATCCCCGTTTCACATGACGTCTTCCGGTCCCGCCAAAGTCCCCCAACACATCGCCATTATTATGGACGGGAATGGTCGTTGGGCCAAACAGCGCGGCCTCCCCCGCCTTGAAGGCCACCGTCGCGGAGTCGAATCGGTCCGCACCGTCACCAATGCAGCCCGGGAATTAGGTATTCGATATATCACCCTTTACGCATTTTCAGCAGAAAACTGGAATCGTCCCGCAGAAGAAGTATCCGGACTGATGGGCTTGCTCGATTTCTTTCTCAAGCGGGAGCTGAACACGTTTATCAAGGACCGCGTCCGCCTCCTCACCATCGGCCGGACGAGCGCCCTGCCTGCCGGGGTGCAACGCGAACTGAATCGCGTCATCGAAGCCACGAAGGATTTCACGGATCGAACGCTGGTCCTCGCCCTCAATTACGGCTCGCGCACGGAGGTTGCCGACGCCGCGCAAGCCTACGCGGCAGCCGTCCAGGATGGTCGGGAAAAACTGGAAGACTCCTCGTGGGACCGGTTCAGCCGTTATCTTTATACGGCCGAAATCCCCGAACCGGATCTCCTCATTCGCACCTCGGGCGAACTTCGTATGAGCAACTTCCTGCTGCTGCAATGCGCGTATGCGGAAATGGTTTTCACGCCCGTCTTGTGGCCTGACTTCGGCAAAGCGGATCTCGCCGCCGCCATTGAAGATTACAATAAACGCGAACGCCGTTACGGCCTCACCACCGAACAAATCAAGTCGGGCTCCTGATCGGCCCGCCCGCATCTTTCCATCCTGTGCTCTCTCGTATTCTCAGTACTCTCCTGCTCTGGCTCGTCATTCTCGGCAGCCTGTATTTTTTCGGTGCCGATGCGGCCGTGGTCCTCATCACACTGCTCGCGGCGCTGACACTCCACGAATTCTACGGGATGACCAAGAAAATGGGCCACCGCCCCTTTCATTGGATGGGAATAATGATCGGCATCCTGATTACCGCGGCACCTTATTACCTGATGGTTTATCGGGACGCCCCTGAGATCGTGCAAAATATTCCCGCAGGCTTGGTGGTGCTGACCTTACTGCTTTCGTGTGCCCGCGTCCTCGGCGAACGCGATGCCACCAACCGCGTCGAGACGATCGCCGCCACTGTTGGCGGCGTGCTTTACATTCCCTTCATGCTGCATTTCCTCGTGGCGATTTTGCTGCGAGATACGGATAACGGCGAAAATCTCGCCCTCTGCCTGTGGGTGGTGGCGGTTTCCAAATTTTGCGATGTCGGCGCACTCCTCACCGGACTCGCAATCGGCCGGCATAAAATGGCGCCCAGTATCAGCCCGAAAAAAACCTGGGAAGGGGCCGTTGGCGGCGTGCTGGTTTCCTGCGGCCTCGGTGCCGCCATGGCTCATTTCGCGGCCGCATATCTTCCTCCCGACCTGACGCCACTGATCGCCGTGCTGATCGCCGCCCCCATCGCCGTCATCACGATTATTTCCGACTTGATTGAATCGGTTATCAAACGCCGCGCCGACACCAAGGACACCGGCGCACTCATCCCCGGCATCGGCGGGGCGTTCGATTTGACCGACAGCCTGATCCTCACGGCGCCGGTCGCCTATTTTATTTTCCTGTTTTTGGAGTGATGAGGCCCGCACCACTGCATTGTTCTTGGGGAAGGTGCGGACTCCGCTCCGCGCCGGGAATGCGCGCCGCGTTCACCGCATAAAGGCTTCATTCCGTGACCACTATTCTTCCGCAAAAACGCCGCATCGTCCTGCTTGGTGCCACGGGCTCCATCGGCGAAAGCACCTTGCGCGTGATCGCAGCGCAAAGCGATCGACTCGAATTGGTCGGCATCGCGGCCCACGGCAAACACCAGCGACTCGCGGAAATTGCGCGGCAATTTGGGGTGCGCCACGTCGGCCTCTACGATGAGCACGCCTACGCCGCCGCCCGCAGCAGTCCGGCGTTTCCCACCGGGGTAAAGTTCTACGGCGGCGCGGCAGGATTGAGCGAACTCGCGACGCTCGCGGAAGCTGACACCATCTTAATCGCCGTCGTAGGCACGGCCGGATTACAACCCGCGCTCGCCGCCATCGCCGCGAAAAAAACCATCGCGCTCGCCTCGAAGGAAATTCTCGTGCTCGCCGGCAAGTTCATCATGGAAGCCGCGCGCGCCAGCGGCAGTCGCTTGCTGCCCGTGGACAGCGAACACAACGCCGTTTTCCAGTGCCTCGAAGGCCACCGCACGAGCGACGTGCGCCGGCTCGTCCTCACCGCTTCGGGCGGTGCGTTTCGCGACTGGCCGCTGGAAAAGCTCGCGCGCGTCACCCCGGCGGATGCACTCAAACATCCCAATTGGGCGATGGGCCCAAAGATCACGGTGGACTCCGCCACG
>JANYFP010000273.1 GCA_025362555.1 Verrucomicrobiota bacterium | reverse complement strand
GCCGGTGAAATGAAACATCTCATTGTGCAGCGCATGAGCCGCGAGTTGAAACGGCGTGACTTTGCGCGACAGCACGGCGAACGCCGCACCGTCACCCAGGCCGATCGAGCCGGTCTCGCGCACCGCGTACGGCGCGGGCATCGCTCCGTTAAGGATTTTCAAACTGTGAAATCCTCCAGCCACAAACGGACTGATAAAATCAAAGGAAAAAACCAACACGCGATCCGCGAGTCCCGCGTGCAACAGCCTCGCCGCATGGGCCAACCCAAGATGCGCCGTGACACAGGCGTGCGAGAAAACCGTGACCTGTTCACCCCACTTAAATTCCTGCCGCAGCACCTCCACGCTCGCGAAAGGCGTCCCCTGCGCGAGATGCCGGGCATCATGATCGCGCGTGAAAGCGTAAAGACTGCCGACGCCGAAATTGCTGCTGGTGACAATCACCGGTTCGCGCACCGTGCCCCAAGCCCCGGCGGGAATTGTGGCGACGAGTCCGCGCAAGTTCGCCAGCCAGGTTGGCGAGATCGTTTCATCCATCGAACCAAGCAACGCCAGCGGCACCAGATCTCCTCCGTCGCGACCGAGCACCGGCTGCAGTTGCAATGCCCGACAGCCCGCCGTCAGAGCGAGCGCGGTGGCCTCGGCATTTCCGAGCGGCGTGAGGCAATCACAGGCTTCGATCCCGACAGAAAGTTGATCAGGTGGCAAATTCACGGAAGGCAATAATTGACGTGATTCGCGCGATGGGCTGCCACACGGCCAATTGCGACTCAGGTGCCGGGCTGGTGCGCCCGGAGATAATCCGCGAGCGCACTGACGCTGGCCAAGGCGTGCCGCGATTCCTCACTGCTGCCAATTTTGACGCCGAATTCTTTTTCAATCGCGAGCACGAGTTCGAGAGCGTCGATCGAATCGAGCCCGAAACGCGGCGAGCCGATGAGCGGCTCGTCATCCGGAATATCAGCGGGCTGAACGCCGTCGAGTTTGAGGGTCGCAACAATCAGAGTCTTGAGCCGAAGATTAAATGGGTCGGACATGAGCGCTCAGGGCAAAGGCAGCACGCTGATTTGGGTGAGCGCATCCTGCAGGTTGACGCGCGCCGCACCTTCGTTGGCCAGTCGCAATCGATCGACCCCGGAAAATGCCTCGCCGGCCTTGGCGGTATAGGAACTCACAATCGTTTTTTTCCAGAACACGTATTTATTGCTCAATTGCGTGAGCGTCCAATTGACCTCGATCGTTCCGGTCATGGCCCGACCGATCTCGGGCTGATCCACCCGCACAATGGCGGCAGCCAGTTGATATTGTTCCGACTGACCGGCGGCTACGACCGAAGCAAAGAGCCCGGATTGCGCGAGGGATTTCTTGATCGCCTCGGCAAAATCGGAATTGACGATGGTGGACGCATCCAAGGCGGCCTTGTCCGAACCACCGGTGACGGTCACACTGACAGATCCGGCGTGTTTGGTCGTGAAGGTCATCGGGGCGGCCGTCATCGTACTGGTGTCGGTCGGCTCCGCGCAGCTCCCGAGGAAAAACGGCGCAAGTGCGACGCCAAAGCCAGGAAGAAATCGGATGAGGGTGGTGGGAAGGGAGGTCATAAGATTATTTCGACGGAAGATTTCACGCGAACGATTGCTACCATTCCAGATGGAGCTTCGCCGACAAGCGATTTCCTGAGCTGAACCGGAGATGGATAGTTCCCCTCGGCGCACCCGTCTCACGCTCTCCGCTATCCGTGCTCGGGTGGAGCAGTCACAAGCTTGCGTAGTCGGAGGGGAGGCGCTTGCAAGCAACCGTCTCCAACAGTGAGCGACAATCGCAGGCCTAAGAAGTGAGCAATGACTCATGAGAAAATTCAACTTGGCCGCCGCAGGACGTGGCACACATTACTACCGCCAAAGCCGCTGCTGTTGTTGAGCACGAGGCGGGGAGCTTCGTCGAGCGACGTCCGCGGCAGATCGAGCCCGGCACAAACCGGATCAGTTTCTTCAAGGTGAGCCGCGCCCGGAATAAACTGCTCCTCGATCGCCAGTGCACAAAACGCCGCCTCCATCGCTCCCGCGAGCGAGAGACCGTGGCCCGTGAGCGCCTTGGTGCTGCTAATGCGGGGCTTGGCGTGGTTCGCCGTAAATACGCCGTGGAGCGCGAGCGCTTCCGAGCGATCCCCGGCAACCGTGGACGTGGCGTGGGCGTTAACATAATCGATTTCGGCCGCGTTGACCCGGGCGTCGGCGAGCGCTCGACGCATGGCCTCGCGCAATCCGGCGCCTTCGGGATGGGACGCGGCCACGCTATGCCCGTCGCCCGCCTGCCCCCAACCCGCGAGCTCGGCATAAATATGCGCCCCACGCTGTCGCGCCAGTGCCGCGTCCTCGACAATGAGCGCCACCGCGCCACCTGTGCCGACAAACCCATCACGCCGCACGTCGAATGGCCGCGATGCCGTGACGGGGTCCGGATTGTGCGAGAGTGCGCGCAGACTGGAAAACGCGATAATACTTTCGGCGGTCATGTCCTCAGCGCCGACGACGAGCATGCGCTGCTGCCGGCCGAGGCGAATTTCATCCATCGCGTAGCCAAGGGCGTGACTGGACGACGCACACGCGGAGACAAAACCGCAGACGGCGCCGGTAATTTTATAGTGGGCCGCGAGATTAAAATTCAACGTGCCTGCGATGGAGGAAACAATGCCCATCGGATTGCCCCGCTCTCCGCGCGTGGCATGCATTTGATCGAGGAAGTGGCCGAGCAAAAGCGGGGAACCGGCCGAAGCGCAAAACAGACCGGTGGCACCATCGGTGAGCGCCGCCGCCTCAAGTCCCGCGTCGGTCAACGCCTGTTGCAAGGCGCAGAGCGCATAAACCCCGTGCGGCGCGAGGCCGCGCAGCAGTTCGCGATCCACGGCAAACTTATCGGGCCAGGTCCAATCGCGCCAGTTGGCGGTAGGAAAAGCAAAACCCTTGATCGTCCCGGCGACTTTCACCGGCAGGTTCGGATTGCCAAAAAACTCCATCGGCTCGAAGCCGTGACGCAATTCACGCAAGCTGCGCAACACCGTCGGACGATCATTCCCAATACTGGTGATGAACCCCAGACCAGTAATGACGGGCAAGGACGACATGCCGGGCGGTGCCGCCATCAGCGCTTCGCGCGAACCGCCACTTTGCGGTGGATGAACCCGCGGAGGTCATCGAGCGTCCGCACTTGGATGATTTCTTCGTTCGTAATCGTGATGCCAAACAAATCCTCCGTAAAAAAAACCACTTCCGTAATCGACAAGGAATCAAATCCAAGTTCGTCGATCAGGCGGGTTGTCCCCGGTTGCTCGTGGAGCGGAACGGCGGGAGCGAGCGGAATGAAATCCTGCAGAATCGCAAAAATGACCGGATCAAGTCCGGCCGTGTCGCCTCCGGTTTGAAAGCGTTGAAAAGCGGCGCGGGCTTCGGCGGGCAGATGTTTGATTCGCGCCTCCTGCTCGGAAGCGGCAGGAAGTTGGGTGACTGAAGGCGAAACGGGAGACGACATATTTGACGAGGTAAGGAGCAGTACAGAATGTGACCTACAATTTTGGTGCCAAGTGCCAAAATAAGTCGTCGTAAAAGTGAATCAAAGCTTCACCGCAGTGTATTCACTAAAAAGACCGAGCGCGGTGCAGCGCTTAACCTCGGAAAATCCTGCTGCGCGCAGCGCATCCAGCACGGAAGAAGGCGGCACACAGGCGTCCATTGTCTCCCAATAATAGCGCATCATTTCACGCGCATCGTGGCTGCGGGTAAAAAGTTGCGTCAACCAAGGGTAGATCCGT
The DNA here is from genome assembly GCA_025362555.1 of Verrucomicrobiota bacterium. Taxonomy (GTDB): domain Bacteria; phylum Verrucomicrobiota; class Verrucomicrobiia; order Opitutales; family Opitutaceae; genus Lacunisphaera. The sequence continues at coordinate 12,663 of JANYFP010000273.1, read as the reverse complement.
CCAAAATAAATACGGAAGAGAAAACCAAAAAATCGGCCCGCCGGCTTCGTCACTTCCAAGATCAAGACCTTGCCACCAGGCCGCAATACGCGGTGATATTCACAAAATGCGATTTCCAAATCGGTTACATGGCGGAGGGCGTAACCCATGGTGAGAAAATCAAACAAGTTATCTGCCAATGGCATCACCTCGGCGCGGGCCTGAATAAAATGAGCCGCGAGTTTCGTCCGCGCCACGGCCAGCATCCCGGCGCTCGGATCGAGGCAGGTGATATTTTCCGCCGTGCCGAGAATTTTTGCCGCTTCGACGGCCACGAGCCCGGTGCCACACGCAACGTCCAGCACATGGTCGCCCAATTTCAGCCCGTGCCGCTGTTGAACCCAACGCCGGTAAACGGCCCCGCTGCGCAAAAAGCCCCAATCAACAATCGCATCGTAATGCTTCGCTCCCTTGTCGAACAACCGATTGACGAACTCCGGTTTCGCTTCCGTGCTGGCATACCGAGCTGTGAGCGTAGGATGGGGTCGCACACCGTGATTTTGTCCGCGTGAGCAACGAAGGCCAGTTAAATGAAGTGCGCCGAAACGCCTGCCTGCCACCACTGCGCCCCTTACTCAAAGTCGCCACACCTCCACCCGGCAAATTAACCATTGCCGGTCCGGCCAAGAACTCCGTTCATTCAAGGTGATGGCCATGCGCTTCAGTATCCTCGGCAGCGGCAGCTCGGGCAATTCCGCCCTACTGCAAACCGACCATACCCGCGTGCTGGTCGATGCGGGTTTCTCGGCCAAACGCCTCGCCGGCATGCTCGAGGAAATCGGCGAAAAACTCGAAAGCATCGACGCCATTTTCCTCACTCACGAACACGGTGATCACGCCGCCGCCCTCAGCGGACTCGCGCGCTTTCCGCACATCAAAGTCTTCGCCAACCGCGCCACCTCCCTCCCATTACAAGCCAGCCTTAAGCACCAGATTAGTTGGAATATTTTCGAGACCGGCAGCACCTTCCGCTTCCGCGATCTCGAAGTCAGCAGCTTCGCCGTGCCCCACGACGCCCAGGAACCCGTCGGCTTCCTCATCGCTCACGGCGACGACGATCTCTTTTCCAAAAAACGCAGCATCGCCTGGCTCACCGACCTCGGCCACGCCCCGCAACACGTCCGCGAACGCATCCGCGAAGCCGACGTGCTGGTCGTCGAAGCGAATCATTGCCCGCACATGCTCGAGGCCGATACCAAGCGCCCCTGGTCCACCAAACAACGGATCAGCGGACGCCACGGCCATTTATCCAATGAAGCCGCGCGCGAATTGCTCGCCTCGATTACCAGCCCGCGCTGGCGCCACGTATTTTTTGCCCATCTGAGTCGCGATTGTAACTCCGCCGCCGCCGTCGAAGCCGCCTGCGGGGCCATCCTCGCCTCCCATCAATGCGGCCTCACCGTCGTCGCCGCCGGCGGCCGTACTCCCTTCTACACTTTCTAACATGCCCTCCACCTCCGACCTCCGCCGCACCAAAATCATCGCCACTCTCGGGCCCGCCACCGAAAGCGAAGAAATGCTCGCCAAACTGATCACCGCCGGCGTCGACGTGCTCCGCCTCAATATGGCGCACGCCAAACACGACTGGACGCGCATGATCATCCGCCGCATCCGCACCGTCGCCGCCCACGTCGGCCGCGAGGTCGCCATCATGATGGACATCAAGGGACCTGAAATCCGCACCGGCGACCTCGAAGTGCCGATTGAACTTCAACCGGGGGAAATTTTTGATTTCACGGTCAAGCCTTGCGCCACGCAGGGCGGCGCAGAAGTCCGCTCCGTCGACGTCAACTACAGCGACCTCGTCAACGACATCAAAGTCGGTGACACCGTCCTCGTCGACAGCGGTCTCATCCGCCTGGAAGTCCTCTCGAAGGACCAGGCCCACATCCGTTGTCGTGTCCTGACCCCTGGATCACTCACTTCCCGCCGGCACATCAATCTGCCGGGGGTTAAAGTGAACCTGCCCGCCTTCACGCAAAAAGATAAGCTCGATAGCATCGTCGGCATCGAGGAAGGCGTGGATTTCATCGCCCTCTCTTTCGTCCGCGAAGCCAACGACGTCGAGCAACTGCGCCTTTTTCTCCGCGAACGCGGCTCGCGCGCCCTCATCATTGCCAAGATCGAAGACCAATCCGCCATCGATAATCTCGACGAAATCATCCAGGCCACCGACGCCCTCATGGTGGCCCGCGGCGACCTCGGCATCGAAGTCCCGCTGCAGGAGTTGCCGGTCATTCAGCGTCGCGCGGTCCGCACCTGCCTGGCCATCGGCCGCCCCGTCATCATCGCCACCCACATGCTGGAATCCATGATCAGCCAGCCCATGCCGACCCGCGCCGAAATCACCGACGTGGCCAACGCCGTCTACGAACAAGCCGACTGCGTCATGCTCTCCGGCGAAACCACCATTGGCAAATACCCGCTCGAATGCGTACGCGTGCTCGACACCCTTTCCCGCCGCATCGAAGCGGAACAAGCCACTGATTTTCCTCAGCCCGCTGTTTTTGTGCAGGAGCGCATGAAGACTTTTCGCGCCGCGGTCGTGCTCGCCAATGAGCTCCCGCGCTCGCTCATTTTGGTCTTCACGCGGCACGGCACCAACGCCGCAGGCATCGCCGCCCACCGTCCGCCCCACGCGCCCGTCCTCGCCATCACGGACAACGTCGAAACCCTGCGCCACCTGCGTCTCGTGCGCTCCGTTGAACCATTCTTGCTCACGCCCTTCGGCGACCCGGAGGAAACCATCGAACGTGCCACAGCCGCCCTCGTCAAAATCGGCCGCATCCGCACCGGCGATAAATTAATTATCGTCTCCGACGTGCAAGCCAAAGGCCGCCGCATCGACAGCATCCAATTGCGCACGGTGGAGTGAGGCACGCGCCAGCTTAATTGATTTTGTGGGCGGGGTGCCCTCACCCCGCGAGGCATTGGCCTCGATGATCGAAACCAGCGGGGTGAGGGCACCCCGACCACACCAAACCAAAAAGAGCAGTAGTCGGGCGCATAGAAATCACCCAGATGCACTGCGACCCACCACTCATCGCTCCGCCTCTTCACCCAGCGCCGCCTTCAACAACTGCCGCGCGCGATAGAGCCGGTTCTCCACCGCCTTCGCCGTGCAACCGAGCGCCGCTGCAATCTCCCCCATCGATTGCTCTTCGTATTCGAAGAGAACAATCGCGGTGCGCAAATCAATGGGCAGCGCCGCCACCGCCGTTTGCACTGACGCAATCTGCTCACGCCGCACCGCCTCGCCATCGGCCGACGCCCCCGCGCGCGATTCGTCGGTCGCCTCGCCGCCTCGCTCCACCCACGCGTTGAGCGACAACACCGGCCGCCGCCGCCACCAGCGCAGCCGATTCTTCGCCTGATTCGCCGCAATGGAAAAACACCACGTCGAAAATTTTGCGCCCAACCGATAGCTCGCACGCTTGGTGTAAATCCTCACAAACACTTCCTGCGCGAGATCCTCCGCCTCCGCCGTGTTGCCAATAATACGAAAAATAAAACGCTTCACCGGCACTTCCCACCGCGCCATGAGCGGAGCCAGCGCCGCATCGTCGCCGGTTTGCAGGCGGCGCATCCACTCTTCGTCACTGGGGCCGTCACCCGCGTCTGCAGCCATGAGGGTTATTGCGAGTGGTTGAGCTGAAGATCGGGCGCAGCCGTATGATCAAAGTCAGCGATCTTCGGGAGCACCAACGCCAAATAGCGCCGCCCCTCTTCGGGTGACATCAGCGCCGCGACCTTCCGGACATGCGCCGCAATCGCGTTCTCACAAATCGCCCTCAGTTCCTGCACCTGGTGTTCCGCCGCTACCACTCCCGCCGGATCAGCGGTTACCGCCGCCTTGCGCACATCACGCAGTTTGGTCGCCTCCTGAATCAACCGGCAATGTTCCATGCAGGTGCCTGCATAGGAATCATGCAACGCGCGAATCGCTTTGAATTGTTCATCCGTCAGATGAAAATCATCGCGCAGCCACTGCATCGCGTCGCCTTTTTCCGCCGCCGCATGCAGCGCCGGATCGCAGCTCAGGCGATAGCAGACCAGTCCCGTCACGACGGCGGCGGAAAATAAAACCACGAGCGTGCGGAACAGATATTTCATCGGGCTGCGGGCTTGAGCATCGCCTGAACGCGGGGATCGAGCTCCACCAAATAATTCACGACCAGCGCTTCCCGGTCACCCCGCACCCGCGCACTCGCGGCCACATGTCCGGTGTAGGCGGCCACGCTTAAAACCATCACCGCCGCCAGCGACCACGCCGCCGCATGCGCACTCAAATAGGACGGCCAGGTGGCTTTCGCCTGTTCACCGATCCGCTGCCATACGCGACGACGAAAATCCGGCTCGGTTGGCGGCGCGACCCGCCACTCGCGCAGCACTTCGCTCGAAGATTTTTTGGAAGAGTTCATAGGGATTACAAAAGGATATACCCCGAAACCACGAAAATCCCTCAACCTATTCTCACCAAAAACAGCCTGAGTGATTTTGGATCCGGCGGTGTATGACTGGATGACAACCGCACCACCTGTGCGATGACAAAAAACAAACTCATTCCTCCTATGAAAGCCACTCAACTTATCCTCACGGCCGCTCTCTTCACCGGTCTTGCCTCATTCAGCTTCGCCGGCATGGGCTCCCAGTATTGGACCCAGCAGAGTAAAAACGCTGAGGCGCAAAAAGCCAAAGCGGCCGCCTCCGCCGAAACCAGCAAGGAAACGATGAACTGCGCCTGCTGCGCTGGCGGCAAATAAAGCTGATAATACACTTTTAGGTTCCAAACCGCTCCTCTGGAATTGCCGATTTTGTAGACGGGGTGCCCTCACCCCGCGAGGCAGGCGTTACGAAAGCCGAAACCAGCGGGGTGAAGACACCCCGCCCCCATCATACCTAACAAAATAACGCTGCAAGCTGCCCGGCAAATCATTGGTCCCAAACCGGCACCGCCAAACCTTACGGGCCAAGTTGTCTTTTACTCTGTAACCGCTAACCTCTATTTCCTCCCTATGAAAAAAACCTCGCTCCTCATCGCTCTAATAATTTCCGCCAGCGCCACGCTCGCGTTCGCTGCGCACGATCACACTGACGCCACGAAATCCGCTGCGCCGGCCCCTCCCGATGCCGCCTGGCTTGCCAAAGCCAAAGCGGACTATCCCCTCACCAATTGCGTCGTCTCCGATGAAAAAATCGGCGGGTCTATGGGTGACGGTATCGACTACGTTTATAAACAAGAGGGAAAACCTGACCGCCTCGTTCGCTTCTGCTGCGAAGATTGCGTCAAGGATTTCAACAAAGATCCGCAGAAGTATCTGATGGAAATCGACGCGGCCGCCGACGCGAAGAAGAATAAAAAGTAACCCCGATGTACCGCCGGCGTTTTCCAGCAACAGTCCTGATCGTGATAGCGTCCGGGCTCGCCGGTTGTACGAGCCTGCCGGCACCCGGGGAAAAATCCGCTCGCATAGAGGTCCATGCCACCGGTGCCGCGCTCTTCGCCCACAAGGGCCGGCCCGCGTTACCTCAAGTGCGGGCGGATTCGCCAGTCGAAGAGTTTATCCGGTACGCCGTGCTGAATCACCCGGCGGTAGCCGCCGCCTATTACGACTGGCGCGCGAGTGTCGAATCCATCGCGCCCGCCCGAGCTCTCCCCGATCCCAAGTTCACCTTTGAAGCGGACATCGCGGATACGCTGATGACCTTTATGCCGGGCCTCATGTTTGACTTCATGGGTGCCGGCAAACGCGCGGCGATGGCCCAGGAAGCCACCGCCAACGCCAGCGTTACCCGCCGCGCGTATATTTCGGCGGTGTTGAATACCGCCGCCCTAGCCCGCAAAGCGTGGATCGAACTCGCCTTTGTGGAGGACGCCGTACGACTGCGAGAAAAGTCGGTCCCCACGCTCGCGCAATCCCTCGAAATCGCGAATACGGCCTACACCACGGGACGCGGGATGGGCACTCTGGCCGATCAAGTCCGGGTCGTGAATGAAATCGCCAAAGTAAGAAACGATCTCGCCAGCCTGGCCGATCGCCGCACTGCCGTTCGCGCCCGCTTCAAATCCGCGCTCGGCGTTTCGCCGAACGATCCCGATTTTGCCTGGCCGCAGGCCTCGCTCACTCCCACCGTTCTCCCGAGCGAAGAAGAACTCTGGCAGCGCGCTTCGAACGCCAATGCCGAGCTCGGTCGCATGCGCGCCATGGTCGAAATGTCCGTCGCAGGAATGCAAATCGCACGGATGGCCGGCCGCCCCGATTTCACGCTGGGCGCGATGGCTGATTTCAAAGCGGACCCGCTCATGATCCGACCCACCGCGAGCCTCTCACTTCCAATTTGGCGCGAAAAAATCAACGCTAACATTGCTGCGGCGGAAGCCCGGCACGATGCCAGTGTCGCGCGCGTCTCCGCCGAGCAACTTAACCTCGCCGCTGAACTCGCTCAAATGATCTACATGGTTCGCGAGTCCGATCGGATGATCGCGTACATCGATCAAACCGCCCTCCCGAATTTCGATCGCGCCATCGCGACCGCCGAAGCCGCTTATCAATCCGGCATGTCCAACCCCGGCATGATTCCTGAAACCCAACTAATGGCACTCGCCATGCGCTTGGAACGCATCACCGCCCTGCGTGATCGCGAAACAGCGGTCACCGAATTGATGTTGATGACCGCCGACGTCGCCCCGGCGGGAGCACCACTCCCAAGCGGAGCCGCCCCAAAATCCTGACCTTATTCCTTTCATGAATGCTCTCCTGCGTTTCTTCCCTTTCACTCTCCTCGCCTTTTCGGCCGCGATCGCCCTGGGAGCCGCCGAGCAACTCTACACCTGCGGCATGCATCCCCAGATCATAAAAAAACAACCGGGCAACTGCCCGATTTGCGGCATGGCGCTCGTGCCGATCCGCGCCAATACCAACGGCAACGTCCCTGGTAACGCTGACTCCGCCGCACCCAAAATTAAATATTACAAGTCCTCGATGAATCCCGGGGAGGTCAGCGACAAACCCGGCAAGGACTCCATGGGCATGGACCTCATTCCCGTTTACGAGAGCTCCAACAGTTCCGCTCAAACCATCCAAATGGACGCCGTCACGATTCAACGCATGAACCTCAAAACCGGCCTCGTCACCTCAGGCCCCGTGCTGCGCGAACTCCGCACAGTCGGTGCCGTGGCCTATAACGAGTCGGGATTTCGCGACATCACGACGAAATATGAGGGATGGATTGAAAAACTCTTCGTGAACACCACGTGGGCGAACGTGAAAGCCGGCGACCCGCTCTTCGAAATCTATTCGCCTGATCTCTACAATGCGGAGCTCAACTACACCCTCGCCCTCCGCTCCGAAGGTGCCACCGGCGGCCCGCTCACCCGGGCTTCGCTAGCCCGCTTGCAACTTTTCGATCTTCCGGCTGCGGCCATCGCCGAACTCGCCCGCACCGGCGAAGCACCCCGCACGTATATTTTTCGCGCGCCAACTGACGGCATGGTCATCGAAAAAATGGCCGTCGCCGGACAGATGATGAAACCCGGTGAACGCATTTATCGACTGGCCGACCTCTCGTCCGTCTGGGTTCTTGCGCAAGTTTACGAGCAAGATCTGCCGTTTGTGCGCGCCGGCCAGAGCGCAACCGTCCGAGTTTCCTATGGCGCGGAGCGGCTCATCGACGGCCAGGTCGAAACCATTTTTCCCCAAGTCGAGGAACAAACCCGCACCGCCACCGCGCGCATCGTCCTTGCCAATCCCGATCTCAGCTTACGCCCCGGCATGTTCGTCGATGTACGATTCGTTGCGAAGCTCTCGGACGATGCCGTGCTCGTGCCCGACCTCGCCGTGTTGCGCAGCGGCGAACACAACACCGTTTTTCTCGCTCGGGACAACGGTACTTTCGAGCCGCGCGAGATCAAACTGGGCGTACGCTCGCAGGGTAACTTCTACGAAGTGCTCTCCGGCCTCGCCGCGGGCGAGCGGGTAGTCGTCTCCGGCCAGTTCATGCTCGATTCTGAAAGCCAATTGCGCGACGCAATCCAGAAGATGCTAAAATCATCCGACGTCTCGCCCGCAACGACCTCGTCCCCGCCGTCGCCCGCAAAAAGTGAAACGAGTGAAATGAAGCCACGCTCGATCGAAAACACGACCGGCACGGTCGTTGGCATGGACGATTCTTCCGCATTGCCGGAAACCGCCAAAATCGCTCTGACGCTTTTGGCCAACACTACGATTGAAGGCGCTGCCGCCCTCGGCGCGGATGACTTCGCCCAGTACCAAAAAAATCTACCCGCGATGCGATTGGCACTCGACGCCTTTCTCGAAAGTTACGACCACGCCGCTCACGGTCCGCTCGGCAAGTACAAAAACGCTTTGATTGATCGCACCGATTTGAAAGCCGCCCGGCGCGACTTCGCATACTTCAGCACCGCTGTCGCTGATCTTGTCCGCGAAAACCATCTGCATCATGCCGCAGGGCTGCACATTTTCCAGTGCCCGATGGCACCGGGCATCGGCACCGGCCGCTGGCTGCAACGTTCCGGGGCGCTCAAAAATCCTTTCTATGGCTCATCCATGCTGGAGTGCGGCGACGAGATTGATGCGCCTTCACCCGCGTTGGAAAAAACCTCCGCCGCGCTCAACCCTCCAGGAAATAACCGAAACGCGTCCCTCCCACCCGGCCATCCGCCGATTAACGAAAACATGGAATTAATCGCCTACTTGCGTTCATCCACCAGCGCAATGGGCCCTAAGAAAGATCAGGCGGAGGATGCTTGTGGCAATTGTGGGATGGGTCTCGCGGCCATGCAAGCGGGCGAACCCTGCGAGGTCGCCTCGAAATAATCTGCACCCCCTTTCCGCCCATGCTCGCCCGCCTCATCGAATTCTCCCTGAAGAATAAATTCCTCGTCCTCGCGGCCACGGCGGCGCTGGTGATGGGTGGCCTTTTTGCGCTGCGGACTATTCCCCTCGACGCGATCCCCGATCTCTCCGACACGCAGGTTATCATCTACACCGAGTGGCCGGGCCAGGCCCCGCAAATCGTGCAGGATCAGCTCACCTACCCCATCACGACGAAGATGCTGTCAGTTCCGAAAGCCAAGGTGGTGCGCGGCTACTCGTTCTACGGCTTCTCTTTTGTCTATGTGATTTTCGAAGACGGCACCGATCCCTACTGGGCGCGCAGCCGCGTGCTCGAATACCTTAACGGCATCACTGGCGAACTGCCGGCCAAGGTGACCCCGCGTCTCGGCCCGGATGCCACCGGCGTTGGCTGGGCCTTCATGTATTCGCTGAATTCCAAGAAACATGACCTCGCCGAATTGCGTTCAATGCAGGACTGGTTCCTGCGGTACCAACTCTCGAGTGTCGAGGGCGTGGCTGAGGTCGCCTCAGTCGGCGGCCACGTGAAACAATATCAAATCACCGTCGATCCGCACCGCCTGCACGCGTACAATCTTTCGATCAGCGACATCGCAATGGCCGTGCAAAAAAGCAACGCGGAGGTGGGCGGACGCTCGATCGAGATGGGGGAAAAGGAATTCATTCTCCGTGTGCGCGGCTACGCGCAAGGCGTGGAAGATTTTAAGAAAATCGCCGTGGGCCGCGGACCAGGCGGGACGCCAGTGATGCTGGGCGAGGTCGCCAACGTCCAAATCGGCCCCGACATGCGCCGGGGAATCGCGGAACTAAATGGCGAAGGCGAAACCGTGGGCGGAATCGTCGTGGTGCGCTACGGCGTGGATACGCGGCACGTCATTCAGGCCGTGAAAGCCCGGCTGGATCAAGCGATGAAGAGCCTGCCCGAGGGCGTGGAGTACACGGTGGTTTATGATCGCACATCGCTAATCGACCGTGCCGTGGAGACCCTGCAGAGCAAGCTGATCGAGGAGTGCATCGTGGTGGCGCTAGTCTGCATTCTCTTCCTGCTTCATTTCCGCAGCGCGCTCGTGGCGATCATCATCCTGCCCATCGCGGTCTTGGGCTCGTTCATCATCATGAACACGCAGGGCCTCAGCTCGAATATCATGTCGCTCGGCGGCATCGCCATCGCGATCGGCGCGATGGTGGACGCCGTGATTATCATGATCGAGAACACCCACAAACACATGGAGCGCGACGGCGGGAAAAAGCCGCACTGGGACATCATTCGCGACGCATCAATCGAAGTCGGCCCCACGCTGTTCTACTCGCTGCTGGTCATCACCGTTTCATTTTTACCCGTGTTCACGCTGCAAGCCCAGGAAGGCCGGATGTTCAAACCACTCGCCTTCACCAAAACCTATTCCATGGGCGCCGCCGCACTGCTGTCCGTGACCTTGGCGCCGGTACTCATGGGGTTTTTCATTCGCGGAAAAATTCCTGCCGAAGAGAAGAACCCAGTAAACCGCTTCCTGATCTGGCTGTATCATCCGTTGCTCGACCTCGTGATCAAATTTCGCTGGGCCGTGATTATTTGCGCGGCGGCGCTCGTGGCTTGGGTCTTTTTTCCTTGGAACACGCTCGTCGTTTCACACCTGCCGGAAGGCAGCGCAAAGAATCTCGCCGTTAAAATCGGTCGCGCCTTCCCCTATCAAAACCTCGGCTCGGAATTCATGCCGCCGCTTTACGAAGGCGATCTGCTTTACATGCCGACGACTTTCCCCGGCATTTCACCGACGAAGGCGCGCGAGGTTCTCCAGCAGACCGACCAGATGATCCGCTCGTTCCCCGAGGTGCATCATGTTTTCGGAAAGATGGGCCGGGCCGAGACGGCTACGGATCCCGCCCCCATGGACATGATCGAGACCACCATCATGCTCAAACCCGAGCGGGAATGGCCGGCGGCGGATATAAAAAATATGGACGGTAAAGTTATTGCCCACCGCCGCCGCACGCTCGATGAACTGGTCTCCGCCCTCAATTCGGCCGTCCAGATTCCAGGTCTGACCAACGCGTGGACGATGCCGATCAAGACGCGCATTGATATGTTGGCCACCGGCATCAAGACCCCAGTCGGCATCAAAGTCGCCGGCCCAAATCTCGCCGAACTCGAACGCATCGCGGGACAAATCGAAGCTCTTATCCATCGCGTGCCAGGCACGGGCAGTGTTTTCGCCGAACGCGTGATGGGCGGCAACTACGTCGAATTCGACATCGATCGCGACGCCATTGCGCGTTACGGCCTGACCATTGGCGATGTGCAGGAGGTCCTCCAGGTCGCACTCGGCGGCATGCCTCTCACCACGACAGTCGAGGGTCTCGAACGCTATGGGGTGATTCTCCGCTATGATCGTGACTACCGTGAAAACCTCGAAGCGTTGAAGGACATCGTGATTCCCGTGAAACCTGCCGGCCCGGCTTCCGCCGCGATGGCCGGCAGCGCCAGCGGAAAAATGGCGCAGATTCCACTCAGTCAATTGGCCAAGGTCCGGGTGGTCGCCGCACCGATGGGCGTGAAAAGCGAAGGCGCCGTGCCGAATGCGTGGATTTATGTCGATGTGCAGGGCTCCGATATCGGCGGCTACGTACGCCAAGCCCAAAAAACCATCAACGACGCCCTGCGCACTGGTGAGCTGAAGATTCCCGCCGGCTACAGCATTTTTTGGAGCGGTCAGTTCGAATACATGCAACGCGCCGAACAGCGCCTGCTGATCGTGATCCCGCTCACGCTCTTCATTATCATTTTCATTATCTACCTCAACACGAAGTCGTGGATCAAAACCGCCATCGTGTTGCTCGCGGTGCCCTTCTCGCTCGTCGGCGCCTTCTGGATGATCTACCTCTTCGACTACAATTTGAGCGTGGCGGTATGGGTCGGCATCATCGCGCTCGCCGGTCTCGATGCTGAGACGGGCGTCGTCATGCTCTTGTATCTCGACCTCGCCTACGAGGATTCGAAAAAATCCGGACGGCTGAATAATACGACTGATTTGCGCGATGCGATTTACCACGGCGCAGTCAAACGTGTCCGCCCGAAAGCCATGACTGCCGCCGTCATCATCGCCGGCCTCATGCCGATCCTCTGGAGTCACGGCGCCGGTGCCGACGTCATGAAACGCATCGCCACTCCGATGATCGGCGGCGTTGTCACCTCAACTCTGATGGAACTCCTCGTCTATCCGGCGATCTTCTACCTGTGGCGCCGGCGCGGTCTGGCCCCGACACCTTCGCAATCCGCCCCAGCCACACTCCTGAACCCCCTCTCGCCATGAACAACAACGAACCACTTCCTGCTGACGAAATTTGCGTGGTATGCGGAAAGGATACAACCGGCGGGCGGGGCTTCATGACCCTCCACGCCGACGGCCGGAACATCGCACTCTGCTGCCCGATGTGTCAAAAAATTTACGAAGAAGATCCCGTAAAATTTGCCCTGAAGCAGAGCTCCCGCGACACAACGTCCAAAATCGAAAATATCCTGGGGCTGCACCATTCCGAATGAGAATACCCGGTCATCATCTCACGCTGACGGCAGCGCGGGAATCCGCAAAACTGGTTCCTCGCTACTCACAGTGGGTAAATATAGTTCGTGATGCAAAAAGCTCTCAATGTTTGAGCGTCTATGCTGACGGTTCGGGGTAGCGGCAGGCGTCCCTGCCTGCCGGGTGTGACGCGCGCAACCAACCTCCACGTCATCACTCGACGCGTG
>JANYFP010000268.1 GCA_025362555.1 Verrucomicrobiota bacterium | reverse complement strand
TAGTCGAGGCCTTCCGCGTGCGCATCCTCCACATTCTCTCGCGAAATTTGTTACCGTGCCCCGGGCTGAGGACGAGGTCGCCTGAATTGACCCAGCGATTACGCCATGGATAACACTATTCCGTTCATCGATCTGCACCGCCATCTGGATGGCAATGTCCGTCTCGCCACGATTCTCGATCTGGGGCGACAGCATGGAATCAAATTGCCGGGCGATTCGATAGAGACACTCCGGCCCCACGTTCAGGTTGAGGGCGTGCAGCCGGATTTGCTGACGTGGTTGGCGAAGTTGCACTGGATGATTGCCGTGTTGGCGGATTACGACGCGTGTCGGAGAATTGCGCGGGAGAATGTGGAGGATGCGCACGCGGAAGGCCTCGACTATGTCGAACTGCGGTTCAGTCCGTATTTCATGGCGGGACCGAATAAACTCGATCCTGTCCGCGTGGTGGAGGCGGTGGTCGCGGGCATCCAAGAGGGGCGTGCGAAGACCGGGTTGAAGGTGAAATTGATTGGGATTCTCAGTCGTACCTTTGGCCCGGAGGCATGTCGCGTGGAATTGGATGCGTTGCTGACTCAGCGTGAGCATCTCACGGCCTTGGATTTGGCGGGCGACGAGAAAAATTGGCCGGCGGAATTATTTCGCGAGCATTTTAAGCGAGGGCGCGATGCGGGATGGGCGATCACGGTGCATGCGGGCGAGGCTGGCGGAGCGCCCAGTGTGTGGGCGGCGCTGCGTGAATTGGGTGCGACCCGCATTGGTCACGGCATTCGCGCCATTGATGATCCGGTGCTGCTTGATTATCTCGCGGAGCATCGGATCGGGCTGGAGATCAATCTGACGAGTAACGTTCAGACTAATACGGTGGCGGATTTTGCCTCTCATCCGCTGAAGCAATTTCTCGCGCGGGGGTTGCTGGCCACGATCAACACCGACGATCCGGTGATTAGCGGGATTGATCTGCGGCACGAATTTGAGGTGGCTGCGCCCGCCGCAGGATTGACGCCACAGGAAATTCGGTTGGCGCAACAGCACGCCGTCACCATCGCGTTTCTAACGCCCGAAGAACGGGCCCGGCTCACTTCCAGAGTATGACCAAACCGGGGTCGGTGCGCCAGCGCAGCAGCTCACGCACGGTGCGCCACACACTGAGGAACTGGCGGCCGTTGGCGTCGGACTGCGAGACCGCCTGATGGTAGGCGCGACGATAGAGGAGCCGGTTGATCTGGTGGGGATGCGGCAGCGTCAGGTGCTTGGTGAAACCCGCTTGGCGCGCGACCTTGATGATGTGCGAAGGCGGCATATTTTTTTCATGCACCTGATATTTTGCCACGGCGTGACGGGACGCTTCGGTTTCGCTGTGACCTTCGCCGGGCTCCAAGGTGATGACGCAGCCGCCGGGGGCGAGGGCGGCATAGGCGCAGCGCAGCGCGTCGAGTTCGGATTCAGCGTGGTGCAGTGCATCGTGGAAGATCGCGTAATCAAACCGGGCCTGACCGGCGAATGACTCATAGTCGCAGGCGACAAATTCCACCGTCTTGAGTTGACGAGCCTGGGCGGCGGCGCGGGCGTGGCGGATGGCATCCTCGGAAATATCAATGCCGAGTACTTCGTAGCCACGCTGGGCGAGAAACATCGAGAGCCAGCCGGTGCCGCAGCCGAACTCCACGATGCGCCGCGGAGGCGGGGCCATGAGGCTGAAGAGTGCGGTCATGACCGCCAAGTATTGCGGACAATAGTCGTCCGTGAAGGGCTTGCCGAGGGAATGTTCAATGCCCTGCGCTCCGACGTGTGAGTAGTAATCGCGTTCGCCTTGCTTGGGATCGATGGCCATGGAGTAGGCCAATGAATTAGTGTCCGAGTTTGCGGTAGTCGAGTACGGTGTGACTGATGTGGCCGGACTCGATGCATTTTAAATCGGTGAGCGGTTTTGCCGGCGAGACATCTTCGCCTTGGGTCCAGATGAGGGTGTGTCGCCCCTCGGCGTCGGCGGGAGTGAAAAGGCCGGGGACGAAAAAATGGGCGGGAACGGTTTTTTTAACCAAGGTGTCCGAGCCGCAGGGGTCGGGAAAATTGAGGTTATGAACGATAAAGCTGCGCGGAGGAGTGGACGGCAAAATTACAGTGGCCAAGCGCGCGGCGTGAGCGGCGGAGGCTTTCAAGGTGGCGAGCAGCGCGCCGTCGGGTTGGCCGTCGTGGTCCTTGAGTTTGTAATAGATGTTCTCCGACACATCCTGGGAGACCGCGATCGCGGGCAGTCCGTGCAGCGCGCCTTCCCACGCGCCGGCGACGGTGCCGCTGGCGAGAATGAAACCGAGCGAGCAATTAAACCCGACATTGATGCCGCTGATGACGCCCTCAATTTTTTCCGGGAGCAAATGGGCGATGGCGATGTTGACGCAATCAGAGGGAGTGCCGTCGACGATCCAGGTGGGACAGCCGAATCCGCGATCAACCACGGAAGATTTCACAGGCCGTCCGCGAGTCTTGGAAGCGCCGGTCCAGCTTTGTTCATGTTTGGGCGCGACCACAAAAAGTTCATGGCCGGCCGCCTTGAGAGCGAAGATCAATTCATGCAGGAAGACAGAGCTAATCCCGTCGTCGTTGGTGATGAGAAGTTTCATCGAGGGGTGGTTCTCGCGGAATACTTCCAGCCGAGGTTGTGAAACGGGGAATAATTTTTGTCAGATGACTGACTGGCGCTGGGGACGGTATGATTTGAACTCATCGCACTGGGACACCGGGCGCGGGCAGAGCTGGCCATTTAGATCTTCGCATTCAGCGCGCCGCGCCGACGGCGGGATTCGGTGAGCAGCCAGACCATGTAGGCAACGACCACGAGATTCAGGGTCAGCGCTGCGGCTCGAAACCAAGTAAGCTTTTGGACCAGTTCGTAAATCTCCCAAGGAATATAGATGCCGCCACTGACGGCGGCGAGCCATTCGGCCCAACGGCGTTCAAACCAAAGGCCATAGGCTTCGATGAAGCGCACCAACGCGTAGATCGCGGCAAAACCGGCGAGGATCATGAGGTGGGTATCGTTGACCTGCCCCATATACGTGATGAATATTTTCGGATAATGATGGGCCGGATTTAGGTGAAATTGACGAATAATTTTTTCGGCAAAAACCTCATTGTCCCGATCTAAAAAGCCGAGGAGGCCGAAGCCGGCGATGAGGACGATGGCCCCCTTGAGGGCTTCAAAGAGGGCGATGGGGCGAAGAGCTTTATGGGCGACGGACGACACGGTGCTTGAAGTTAGGTAGGATTGAGCCGGCGGAAAGGAAAAACCTGACTTTCGCATGATCGTGTTTCGGTTGGGGTCCGGTTTGGCACGTATTTTTCAAACAGAGAGTCGGTTATTTTCGATCCGGTGAGGTTGGAAGGAAGGTCTATTACGTACTCTTGTTGGACTTATTTCGTCCCTGAATTAATTTTGCGATAATGCAGGGTCCGGCTTTAGGCAGTATCTGCGAAATAAATCCGCTACACCCACGAATTATTTCGCAGACACGGCTTATACCAATCGCCTCAAGCTTCTGCACTTTACTCCAAGTTCGCCAAGACCGCGAAGTACGATCCTACGATAGGAGATTTCTCCGCGTGCTTTGCGACCTTCGTGTAAAAGCATTGGGCGTTTGGTATTAGGATCTTTATTTCCTTTGGGTCTAATACGCGCAGCAAGCTCCGCGTATTTTATTTTCTGCGGGCATAAAAAAGCCGCGACGTGAGTCGCGGCTTGAGTTGAGCCGGGAAAGCGCGCCCGGAGGTCGCGCTCCACCTTACGATTGAACGGGAGCGGCGGCTTCAGCGGCCGGAGCTGGGGCAGCAGCGCCCGCAGCTTGCTTCTGGGCCTCAAGTTCCTGCATCGCGGCCTTGCGGCTGAGGCGAACCTTGCCGGAACGCTCGTCGATGCCGACGCACTTGACCGTGATGGAATCGCCCACCTTGACGACATCCTCGGTGCGGCGGACGCGGAAGTCAGCCAGCTCGGAGATGTGGACGAGGCCTTCCTTGCCTGGCATACATTCCACGAACGCGCCAAATTCCTTCACGCCGGTGACGCGGCCGGTGTAGATCTTGCCGTTCTCGATTTGGGAACCGCCGCCGCAGAGGGCGTCGATTTCCTGCACGGCGCGGTTCATCGCGTCGGCATTGTTCGAGTAGATGAAGACCTTGCCGGAATCGTCGTCGGAGATGTCGATCTGCGCACCGGTTGTTTCCGTGATGCGGCGGATCGTCTTGCCGCCTGGCCCGATGAGGAGACCGATCTTCTCTGGATCGATTTGGATCGTCTGGATGCGGGGAGCGTATTGCGACAGGTCCTTGCGAGGAGCGGGCAACGAGGCGAGCATCGACTTGAGGATTTCGATGCGGGCTTCGCGGGCTTGGTAGATTGCAGTCTTGGCGATTTCGAACGGCAGGCCGTTGATCTTGAGATCCAACTGGAAGCCGGTGATGCCCTTCGTGGTGCCGGCGACTTTGAAGTCCATGTCACCGAAATGATCTTCCTCACCGAGGATATCGGTGATGGTCGTCCACTTCGTGATCGAACCGTTAGCGGCCATTTCGGTCATCAAGCCGCAGGAAATACCGGCGACTGGAGCGATGATGGGCACGCCGGCGTCCATGAGAGCCAAGCAGCCGCCGCAGATCGAGGCCATCGAGGTCGAGCCGTTGGAGGCCATGATCTCGGAGACAACGCGGATGGAATACGGGAACACATCCTCGGGCGGGAGAATTGGAACGATCGAACGCTCAGCGAGCGCGCCGTGTCCGATTTCGCGCCGACCTGGGCCGATGAAACGGCCGGCTTCACCCACCGAGAACGGTGGGAAGTTGTAATGGAGAATGAAGCTCTTAGAGGTGGCGCCACCGGTGAGGCCGTCCATGTCCTGGGCTTCTTTCGTTGGCCCGAGGGTGACGATGGCGATGTTCTGGGTGTCGCCACGCTGGAACATGGCGGAACCATGAACGCGCGGGAGCACGCCGACTTGCGAGTTCAGTGGACGGAGCGACTTCGCGTCGCGTTTGTCCGAGCGAACGCCGCTGGCGAGAACGGTGGCGCGGTAGGCTTTATATTGGAGCTCTTCGAATACGACGTTCAGATCGACATCGGTGAACTTGTCAGCGCCGAGTTCGGCGGTAAGGGCGGCCTTGGCTTCGTCCTTGAGGGCTTTGACGTTGTTGGAGCGGACGTTCTTTTCGAAGCCGAAGATGGCGGCGGAAACGCGCTCGGCTGGGACGACGCGCTCAATGATGGCGCGAGCCGCAGGCGTGGCACCGATGAGCTTGAAGGTCGCCTTCGGTTTGCCGGCGAGCTTCACGAGCTCTTTGATCGCGGTGATGATCGGCTGAATGGCTTGCTGGCCGAACGAAAGCGCCTCGACGAATTTCTCTTCAGAGATTTGGTCGGCAGAACCTTCGATCATTAGCATGTCCTTCTCGTTGCCGACGTAGATCAGGTCGAGGGCGGAAGAGTACATCTGCTCGATCGTTGGGTTGGCGACGAACTGGTCGTCGATCAAGGCCACGCGAACGCAGCCGATTGGGCCGGCCCATGGAATGTCGGAGATGGCGAGAGCGGCGCTGGCACCGTTGACCATGGCGATATCGGAATCGTTGATCAAATCGGCCGACATGAGTGTGCCGATGATCTGCACTTCATTGAGGAAGCCCTCGGGGAAGAGTGGGCGGCAGGGACGGTCGCAGAGGCGGGAGATCAAAATCTCGCGCTCGGAAGGACGGCCTTCGCGTTTGAAATAACCACCGGGGAAACGGCCGGCAGCGGCATATTTATCGCGGTAGTCGCAGGTGAGGGGGAAAAAATCCTGACCGGGGCGCATGGTTTGCGCAGCGCAGGCGGTGACGAGGACATTGGTTTCGCCAACGTTGACGTTGACGGCACCACCGGCGAGCTGGGCGATTGAGCCGGTGGAGAAGGTGAGCCCGAGGCCGGGCACGGTAACATTATGTTTCTGATTCATGGTATTCTGAGTTGGGCCGCTCATGGCCCGAGTGTCACAGCGGCCGGATTGCCGCGATGACGGAGGTGAGGTTTACCTATTTCGTGGCGCCCTCTGAATCAGTTCCGAGAAATTTCGGATTACGTTTCTCTGGGGTGGAGCGCGTTGACCTCAACGCGCTTTGGAATCGTCCAACGCGTTGGGGTCAACGCGTTCCACCTTGAAGAATAGTAAACGGAAATGTCCCGGGCTACTGCTTCTAAGAAAGGGAGCTAAAAACGAAAGGCGGCCCGTCGGTGGGCCGCCTTTCGTGAAATCGGTTACTTGCGCAGGCTGAGCTTCTGCAGCAGGTCGTTGTACTTAGCCAAGTCTTCGCTCTTGACGTAATCAAGAAGCTTGCGGCGACGGCTGGCCATCTGGAGAAGACCGCGGCGGCTGTGGAAATCCTTGCGATGCGTGCGCAGATGCTCGGTCAAGTGATTGATGCGAGCCGTGAGCAGCGCGATCTGGACATCGCTGGAGCCGGTGTCTTTCTCGTGGGTTTTGTATTGGGCGATGACTTCTGATTTAACGGGTTGTGACATGGTTTATATTGTTGATTACGCGATCGTTTTGGAAGCCGGATGGCTTCGTGCTGCCCGCTTTTGGAAGGCCGGCGGCACCGTTATCGTCCGGTTGCCCGGACTGACCGTGGTTGATGCCTGCGACCAGCAGACTTCAACTAACGCAAGCGACCATTAACCAAACCGAACGCCACTCCTGCAAGCGTAATTTTCAGTGGTTAAGCGAACGTCAAAGTGCGTACAAATGGCTGTTCCGACTTTCCTCAATGGGAGGGGGCGACAGAGTATCTTATGCGGAGAAAAGTATGGTTATTCCTATCCCTCTTGGCTTTCGGATTCTTGGTTAGCGTACCGACCAATGGATTTGCGCAGAGTTTAACCGTCACCCCCACTGGCACACTAGGCCAAGCCTATCGATGGTCGCTGGTATTTGAGGACTCTTTTTCGGCCGCAAGTGTCGATACCGCGAAGTGGGCGTCGTCAATTTATTGGGGAATTACCAATAACGGTAGCTTCGAGAATTTGAGTAATTCCGAATGGTATTTTCCAGCTAATCGATCAGTCGCCAACGGCGTGCTGACGATTCAGGCGCGCAAGCAAACCACCGTTAATTCTTATGGCACTTTTCCCTATAGCTCCGGCTTCATCACTTCTGATCGGGACACGGATACGACTGCGGTGCCGGCCAAATTTGATTTTCTTTACGGCTATGTGGAAATTCGCGCGAAAGTTCCCGCGGGTAAAGGGCTGTGGCCGGCGTTTTGGATGCTCCCTTCCGATCATTCGACGAGCGAAGAAATCGATATCATGGAAATTTTGGGCGACCGCCCGGATATAAGCTACATGACCTATCATTGGGGCAGCAGCCAATCCACGGGACAGAGTTGGACTATTCCTGGCACCGATTTTTCTCAGGGCTATCATACCTATGCCGTCGACTGGAGTGCGGATGCGATCGTTTGGTATATCGACGGAGTGGAGCGGCAGCGCGTCACCAACGCTGCAATCCTCACCCACAAATCGATGTTTCTGCTCGCCAATCTGCAAGTCGGTGGGTCTTGGGCGGGCAATTCCGACGCCAATACGGTTTTCCCGGCCAACTACGACATCGACTATATCCGCGTGTGGAAAAAGGGCGTTGCGGTCGTGGCCCCGAGCAACGCAGTGCTCACCACGACCGTGGATTGAGAGCGGAAAATTTTCGGACTCTGGCACCCAATCCGCCTGCGGGAGTGAGTCTGACCTTATAATTATGCTTCTTCGCTGTTTCCGCTGGCTTGAGGTGCGGAGAGCAACCTAAACGAACTCCGAATAATCAAGGCAGGTTTACCGCTAATGAGTTTCGCCAATAGGCGAAACTTTAGAATGCCCCTTCGACTCATCGTCTCCGGAGTGGGTTTCGGGGAGTCTGCTAATCGCAGACTGGGACACCTCGGGTTTTTTAAATTTCTTGATTAGCGTCAATGAGCGTAGATTAGCGGTTTCTCCTCTGAGTTTTCTAGGTTCAAAGATTCATCCATTGATGAATCCTATTAGCGGTCAAACCCTCGGGATTTAGAAACTGCTTTGTAAGTTTACCTACTGGATGGTGTGAGGAACCGTAGTTTTAGTGCCGCTACCAACCTGCGGCGGCTTTGATCGGGCCGAGGAAATCGAGGGCGATTTGTTCCTGCTGAAACGCCACCAGATGCGGGTCGGTGGCCGTGCCGGGAAAATAACCCGTGCGGACAAGTCCGATGCGGGTATCGCCCGCCGCATGTCTTCGGGCGATGACCGTGTTGAGGGTATTGAGCAACGCATCGCGCATGAGCGTCGGCTTGCCGCGGGCGGGCAGCGCGGCGAATAGCATGACGCAGAAAATAACGAAGAGGCGCATTGAAATGCCTTTGGAAAATTGATTAACCCGCCCGGAGCGCCAGGCCTTTGATGTGTTCGCAGCCGGGGAGTTTCTTGAGTTTCGCAAGGATCACTTCGCGATGATGGAAGAGTTCGTTGCGCACGACGGCGTGCGAGGCGAGGACGACGAGCAGATTGCGTTCGACAACTACGGGATGAGAGTAGGAGGCGTTCGCGACGCCGACTAATTCCGGCCATTTTTCACGGATGCTGTGTTCGAGTGAGTCGTGGCTGATCCGATATTTGACCAGGAGTTCATCCACGAGCGCGCCGAGATCCACGGACTTGCGACGCTTCGAGCGGCTGTCGTCCGTCGGCAGATTGCGGAAACCGGCGATCAGGTTTTCCACTGCGCGAGTGAATTCTTTGGGCTCTGGCTCAGACATGGCCGGAAAAGTAACAAGGATCAGGTATCAAGTGGCAAGCAGTGTATCCACCGGATTGTTTCACAATTCCTGATACTTGAAACTTGGCCCTTGTTACTTGGCGGCGGTGCCGTTTACGGCGCGGCCGACTGCCGGTCGTACAGGGATTTGTAGAGTGGGTTGCCAACGTAAAGCGAGGCGTGATTGCCTTGCGCTACAATCTGGCCCTGGTCGAACACGAGAATCATCGAGGCGTCGCGAATCGTGCTAAATCGATGCGCAATGATCAGCACGGTTTTGCCCACGACGAGAGTGCGCAGCGCATTCTGGACCGCAGCTTCGCTATCGGAATCCAGTGCGCTCGTTGCTTCGTCGAGGATGAGGATGGGAGCGGCGCGAAGAAAGGCGCGGGCGATGGCGAGGCGCTGTTTTTGGCCACCGGAAAGCCGCGCTCCGCGTTCGCCGACCACGGTGTCGTAGCCGAGGGGAAAGCTTTGGATGAAATCGTGGGCGAAGGCCGCTTGTGCGGCCGCTTCCACTTCGGCGTGATTCGCCTCGGGCCGCGCGATGAGCAGATTGTTGAGGATGGTGTCGTTGAACAGCACGGGATCCTGTGATACGATGGCGAGGTTGCGGCGCAGGTCGGCGAGGCGGATCGTTTTTAAGTCGTGTCCGTCGAGGGTCACGCGACCGGAAACCGGATCGAAGAAACGCGGGACGAGGTGGGCGAAGGTGGATTTTCCCGCGCCACTTGGTCCGACCAACGCGCAGACAGTGCCGGCGGGAAGCCGGACTGTGACGTTTTTGAGGACGGGGTCGCCAGGTTGGTACGCATAGCCGACATTCTCGAAAACCAGTTCGCCCGTGGCTCGGGGTAACGGTTGAGCGTCGGGTGAATCGACGATGGCGACAGGCGCGTGCAATACTTCTTCGAGGCGATCAAGCGCGCCGAGGCCGCGTTTCATGTCGTTGTTCAAGCTGCCAAGCTTCTTGATCGGTTCGTAGCTCGCATAAAGTGCGGTGATGAGTGTGATGAAGGTGGAAAGCTCGAGATGCACCCGGTACGCATAGAGCACCGTAAATGAGATACCGACGGCGGAAATGATTTCGATGAGTGGCGTGAGCGCCTTCTCATATTTCATGAACTTCATCTGCGCCCGGATCAGCGTCTGCGACGCGCGCGTGAAGCGGGCCACTTCACGCTTCTCGAGGTTAAACGCGCGGACTTCCTTGGTGGCGCTGAGGTTCTCGTTGAAGATATTAGAGACGCCGCCCAGCTCAGCTTGGATTTGTCCGGCGCGCCGAATAAGTTTTTTGCCCACGTAGCGAATCGGGAGAACGGAGAGCGGGACGACGGCCAAGGTGGCGAGGACGAGCGCAACGCCCTGCTCTTGATAGGCAATCGCGCTGACTACTACAATACTGCCAATTAAACTGGCCGGACTCTTAATGATTTCGTTGGCGACGCTCGTGAGGGTCGTTTGGATTTGGTTAGC